>NZ_AZSV01000039.1:0-39337 GCF_000582595.1 Pseudomonas sp. BAY1663 | reverse complement strand
CGGCGCTGGCAGGCGCGCCACCGGCTGCGCGCCGCTGCCGATCATGCCCAGGGCATCGCTGACCGCGATCTGCCAGGTTTCGCCGAGCACGGTGGCCAGTGCCGGGGCGATGCGCTCGGCCTGGGCGCGGATGTCCGCCTGCGGGCGGCTGAGCAGGCGCAGGCTGGTCAGGCGTTCGGCCAGGCGGTCGGGGTCGCGATAGAGGTTGAGCACCGCTTCCAGCGCGGCGAGGGTCAGCTTGTCGACGCGCAGGGCGCGCTTGAGCGGGTTCTTCTTGATCTTCTGGATCAGCGCCTTGCGGCCGACGATCAGCCCGGCCTGCGGGCCGCCGAGCAGCTTGTCGCCGCTGAAGGTGACGATGTCGGCGCCGTCGCGCAGGGCCTCCTGCACCGTCGGCTCCTTCGGCAGGCCCCAACGCGAGAGGTCGAGCAGGCTGCCGCTGCCGAGGTCTTCGAGCAGCGGCAGATCGTGGGCATGGGCGATGCGCGCCAGTTCGGCGGTGGCAACGCTGGCAGTGAAACCCTGCACGCTGTAGTTGCTGGTGTGCACGCGCATCAAGAGCCCTGAGCGCGGATTGATGGCCGCTTGGTAATCCTTGGCGTGGGTGCGGTTGGTGGTGCCGACTTCATGCAGCTTCACCCCGGCGCGGGCCATGATGTCGGGGATGCGAAAGGCGCCGCCGATCTCGATCAGCTCGCCGCGGGAGATGATGCCTTCTTTGCGTGCGCCGAGGCTGTTCAAGGCCAGTAGCACGGCGGCGGCGTTGTTGTTGACCACGGTGACCGCCTCGGCGCCGGTCAGTTCGCGGATCAGGCCTTCGATGAGGTCGTCGCGGTCGCCACGCTTGCCGCTGGCCAGGTCGAATTCCAGGTTGAGCGGGTAGCGCGCCGCCAGGGTGATCGCCTCGATCGCCTCGTCCGGCAGCAGGGCGCGGCCGAGGTTGGTGTGCAGCACCGTGCCGGTGAGGTTGAACACCCGGCGCACGCGGCTCTTGTGCTGGCTGGCCAGCCGCTCGCCGGCGCGCCCGGCGAGTACCGCTTCGGACAGTTCCAGCGCGGCGAGCTGGCCATGGCGGGCCGGTTCGCGCAGTTCGTCGAGCAGGTCGCGCAGGGTATCGAGCAGCGCCTGGCGGCCGTAGCGCTGCTGCAGCGGCTGGCAGGCCGGAGCGCGCAGCAGTCTGTCGACCGAGGGCAGGTGGCTGCTGCTCATGCCTCGCCTCCCGGCGCCAGCAGCAGGTTCGGCGCCTGCCGGTTGTAGCCCTGCTCGGCCAGCAGCAGGTCCAGGTCCAGTGTGGCCAGGTCGGCGGAGAGGCTTTCGCCGTCCGGCGCCAGCTCCAGGTAGAGCTGCTTGAGGTAGCCGTTGCACTCCGGGCAGACCTCGGCCTTGACGCCCTGAGGCGAGCCTTCGAAATGCAGGTAGTCGAGCTTCTTGGTACTGCGGCAATGGCTGCATTTGAGCCGCACGTAGTGCCATTCGCAGGCGCACAACGAGCAGACCAGGTAGCGCAGGCCATTGAGCGGGCCGCGATGGCGAATCACCCCGGCCATCGGCGGTGCGCCGCAACAGGGGCAGTGGGTCTGGTCTTCGCGCTCGCGCAGGGCCGAGAGGTCGAGCTGCAGCAGCCAGTGGCTCCAGGCCAGTTGCAGCGCCGCGCCGAGGAAGGGCACCAGCGCCGGCGGCAGGCTGTCGTACTGGCCGCTGACCAGCGCCACGGCCCAGGCCTTGCGCTGGCCGCTGTCGGCCTGGCGCAGCTGGTCGATAGCGGCGGCTACGGCAGGGTTATCCGGCATCACGAAGGCGTCCAGCCAGGCATCCAGCAGCGGCTGCCAGGCGTCGTCGCGCACCAGCGTGTCGGCGGCCAGCGGCGGCAGGTCGTGCCTGAGGCTTTCGCGGGTGCGGTGCGGGTCCGGTGGCGTCGTTTGCGGTGGGTTGTCCAGCACCTGCTGCTGCGCCTGGCAGATGGCGGCGAGCAGCTGCAGGTAGTCGGCCAGCGGATGATCTTCGGCGAGCATGGTCAGGCGCTCGCTGCGCAAGGCGAACAGGTCGCGCGGCGGCAGGTTGATGAAGGGTGGTTTGCTGGCAGCGGCTTCGATCTGCCCGGGCTCGAGAATGGTGCCTGCCACGCAGGACTCCTTTTCTTGTGGTTGTGCCGCACAGCATAGTCCGCCGTGCGGCTTTTCGGTGGCGCGCCCAGCCGCCGATTCCCGTATGCGGCGCGGGAACCTTCGGCCGGACGACGGTGCCGCTTACTTGCGTTCGCTGATCTCCCGGTACCAGGCCGGATGGTGCTTGCGCGCCCAGGCGCGGCTGACCGTGCCATGGAGCATGGCGCCCATCGAGCCCTTGAGCCAGATCGCCGCGTAGATGTGCACGATGATGCTGACGATCAGCACGAAGGCCGCCGCCGCATGCAGCAGGCTTGCCCAGCGCAGCGAGACGATGCCGAAGTAGCTGCTGAAGTATTCGCGCCAGATGACGATGCCGCTGGCGAGCAGCACCAGCATGCAGAGGATCAGCACCCAGAACAGCAGTTTTTGCCCGCCGTTGTAGCGGCCGACTTCGGGCAGCCGATCTTCGCGGTTGTGCACTACGTCGTTGATCTGGCTGAGCCACTGGCGGTCTCGCGCTTCGATGCGGTTATGCCCGGCGAAACGGATCGCCAGCACCAGGAAGAACACGAACATCGCGACCCCGATGAAGGGATGCAGGATGCGCGTCCAGGTGCCGCCGCCGAACAGCCCGGAAAGGCCGAACAGGGCCGGGTGGAACAGCGCCAGGCCCGATAGCGCGGCGAGGACGAAGAGAATGGCAACGATCCAGTGATTGGTCCGTTGCGACGGGTTGTAGCGTTCGATGTCGTCGTTGTTGTTCATCGTTGGCTCCTTGAGCGATCGGCGGCCCCGAGAGCGGCCCTCCGTGGAGGGCCGCCGGTTTCAGGGTCTCGGCTCCTTGGGGTCGACCACATGCACCGAGGGGTCGACCTGGTGCACCACGGGCTCGCTGAGTTCGGCGTCCTCGTCTTCCTCGACACGAGCCGGGCCGACCCGCGTGTAGTGGAAGAAGCCGGCCAGCACCGCCGCGCCCATGCCCAAGAGGGCCAGGGGCTTGGTCACGCCCTTCCACAGGCTGACCAGCGGGCTGATGGTGGGCTCGTTCGGCAGTCCGCTGTACAGTGACGGCTGGTCGGCGTGGTGCAGCACGTACATCACGTGCGTGCCGCCGACGCCGTCCGGGTCGTACAGGCCGGCCTGGTCGAAACCGCGCTCCCTGAGGTCGGTGATGCGCCCGGCGGCATGCTCCTTCATGTCCTCCTTGCTGCCGAAGACGATCGCCCCGGTGGGGCAGGTCTTCACGCAGGCCGGCTCCAGCCCGACCGATACGCGGTCGGAGCAGAGCGTGCACTTGTAGGCCTTCTTGTCCTTTTCGGAGATGCGCGGAATGTCGAACGGACAGCCGGTGATGCAGTAGCCGCAGCCGATGCAGTGGTCCTGGTTGAAGTCGACGATGCCGTTGGCGTATTTCACGATCGCCCCGGGTGACGGACAGGCCTTGAGGCAGCCCGGGTCGGCGCAGTGCATGCAGCCGTCCTTGCGGATCAGCCACTCGAGGTTGCCGCTGCCGGGGTTCTCGTACTCGGCGAACTTCATCACCGTCCAGGATTCGGCGGTGAGGTCGATCGGGTTGTCGTAGGTTCCGGCGCTGGTGCCGACTTCGTCGCGCAGTTCGTTCCATTCCGAACAGGCGACCTGGCAGGCCTTGCAGCCGATGCACTTGGAGGTGTCGATCAGCTTCGCCACTTCGCCGAGTTCGCGGATCGACGGCCGCTCGGTGGTCGTGGCGGAGCGGGCAATCACGTCTTGAGTAGCCATCATGCCTTCTCCACGTTGACCAGGAACGACTTGAACTCAGGCGTCTGGGTGTTGGCGTCACCGACGAACGGCGTCAGCGTGTTGGTCAGGTAGCCGTTGCGCGCCACCCCGGCGAAGCCCCAGTGCAGCGGAATGCCGACCTGATGCACGGTCTTGCCGTCGACCGTCAGCGGCTTGATGCGCTTGGTCACCACTGCCACCGCCTTGATGTAGCCGCGGTTGGACGACACCTTGACCCGCTCGCCGGCGGCGATGCCGAGCTCCTTGGCCAGCGCCTCGCCGATCTCGACGAACTGCTCGGGCTGGGTGATCGCGTTGAGCCGGCAATGCTTGGTCCAGAAGTGGAAATGCTCGGTGAGCCGGTAGGTGGTCGCCGCGTAGGGGAACTCGTCGGCGCTGCCGAACAGCTCCATGTCGTTCTTGAACACCCGCGCGGCCGGGTTGCTGGTGGCCTGCGGGTTGTCCGGGTGCAACGGGTTGCGCCCGATCGGCGTCTCGAACGGCTCGTAGTGCTCGGGGAACGGGCCCTCGTTCATCTTGTCGATGGCGAACAGCCGGGCCACCCCCTCGGGGTTCATGATGAAGGGGTTCATGCCGTCCGCCGGCGGCGAGTCGACCTTGAAGTCCGGCACGTCGGTGCCGCCCCATTTGCCGCCGTCCCACCACACCAGGCGCTTCTTCTGCGGATTCCAGGGGTTGCCGGCAGGGTCGGCCGAGGCGCGGTTGTAGAGGATGCGCCGGTTGGCCGGCCAGGCCCAGGCCCAGCCCAGCGTCTGGCCCATGCCGTAGGGATCGGCGTTGTCGCGCCGCGCCATCTGGTTGCCGGCCTGGGTCCAGGCGCCGCTGAAGATCCAGCAGCCGCACGCGGTGCTGCCGTCGGCGCGCAGCAGGCCGAAACCGGACAGCTGCTCGCCGGCCTTGGCCAGCTGGGTTCCGGTTTGCGGATCGAACACGCTGCCCAGCGCCTTGCCGTTATACTCCTGGGCGATTTCCTCCGGCGTCGGCTCTTCCGGCTGGCGGTAGGCCCACTCGATGTTGAGCAGCGGCTCGGCGTAGGCGCCGCCTTCCTTGCGGTACAGCTCGCGCAGGCGATGGAACAGCCCGCCCATTATCAACACGTCGGTCTGTGCCTGGCCCGGCGGCTCGGCGGCCTTCCAGTGCCATTGCAGCCAGCGCCCGCTGTTGACCAGCGAGCCGTCCTCCTCGGCGAAGCAGGTGGTCGGCAGGCGGAACACCGTGGTCTGGATGCTGGCGGTGTCGACGTCGTTGTACTCGCCGGCGTTGCGCCAGAACTCCGAGGTCTCGGTGGCCAGCGGGTCCATGATCACCAGGTACTTGAGCTTGGCCAGCGCCGCGCTGACCTTGGCCTTGTTGGGGAACGAGGCGATCGGGTTGAAGCCCTGGCAGAAATAGCCGTTGACCTGCCCCTGGTACATCATGTCGAACACCTTGAGCACGTCGTAGCCGGGGATGTCCAGCTTCGGCAGCCAGTCGTAGCCCCAGTTGTTCTCCGCCGTGGCGTTCTTGCCGTACCAGGCCTTCATCAGGCTGACGTGGAACTTCTCGTAGTGCTGCCAGTAGGACAGCTGACCCGGGCGCAGTGGCTTGGCGGTGCGCTTGGCGATGTAGGCGGTGTAGTCCTGCTCGGCCTCCAGCGGCAGGGTCAGGTAGCCCGGCAGCAGGTTCGAGAGCAGGCCCAGGTCGGTCAGGCCCTGGATGTTGGAGTGGCCGCGCAGGGCGTTCATGCCGCCGCCGGGCATGCCGATGTTGCCGAGTAGCAGCTGCACCATGGCGCCGGTGCGGATCATCTGCGAACCGGTCGAGTGCTGGGTCCAGCCCAGGGCATACATGACGGTCATGGTCTTGCCCGGCGCCGAGGTTTCGGCGATGGCCTCCCAGACCTGCAGCATCTTGTCCTGCGGGGTGCCGCAGATGTTGCTGACCACCTCCGGCGTATAGCGGCTGTAGTGCTGCTTGAGCAGGTTGTAGACGCAGCGCGGGTGAGTGAGGCTCTTGTCGACGCGGGCGAAGCTTCCTCGTCCAGCTCGTAGCCCCAGGCCGACTTGTCCGGGTAGCTGCGCCTGTCGGCGTCGTAGCCGTTGTACAGGCCGTTCTCGAAGCCGAAGCCTTCCTTCACGATGAACGCCACATCGGTGTAGTTGACCACGTACTCATGCTGGATCTTGTCGTTTTCCAGCAGGTAGTTGATCAGCCCGCCGAGGAAGGCGATGTCGGTACCGGTACGGATCGGCGCATAGATATCGGCCACCGATGCCGAACGGGTGAAGCGTGGATCGACCACCACCAACCGCGCCTTGTTGTGCGCCTTGGCTTCGGTGACCCATTTGAACCCGCACGGGTGCGCTTCGGCGGCGTTGCCGCCCATGATCAGGACCAGATCGGCATTCTGGATGTCGCTCCAGTGATTGGTCATGGCGCCGCGGCCAAACGTCGGGGCAAGACTTGCCACCGTCGGGCCGTGTCAGACACGTGCTTGGTTGTCGAATCCCAGTATGCCGAGCGAGCGCACCACCTTGTGGGTGATGTAGCCGGCCTCGTTGGACGATGCCGAGGCGGCCAGGAAACCGGTGCTCAGCCAGCGGTTGACCGTCTGGCCCTTGTCGTTGCGCTCGATGAAATTGGCGTCGCGGTCGTCCTTCATCAGCCGGGCGATGCGGTCGAGGGCCTCGCTCCACTCGATGCGCTTCCACTCGTTGCTGCCGGCTTCGCGGACCTCCGGATGGGTCAGGCGGTTGGGGCTGTGGACGAAGTCCAGCAGGCCCGCACCCTTCGGACAGAGCGTGCCACGGTTGACCGGGTGGTCGGAGTCGCCCTCGATATGGATGATCTCCTGGGCGACGTTCTTGCCGCCGCTACCCTGGCTGTAGAGGATCAACCCGCAGCCGACCGAGCAGTAGGGGCAGGTATTGCGGGTCTCACGCGTGTTGGTCAGTTTGAAATGCCGGATCGATTCGGCATACGCCGTCGGCGGGGCCATGCCCAATGCCGCCATGCTCGACGCCCCAAGGCCCACACCGCAGACCTTGAAGAACTGTCGACGGTTCATGTCCATCGGTGTTCTCCTTTTTATCAGGCTTGAACGCCGATGCATTGCCGGCGTCTGGTAAGCAGCTTAGTCAAACCTGCGAAAAGTGGAGGACGAATTAAGGCCTATGGCCACTCTCCATCTGCCTGATGCCAGGCCGTCAGCGGCGTTTTGCCGAAGCGCTCAGGCGCCGGTCGGGCCGGCGAGCTGGTTTTTCCATTCCCGCGGCGATTGCCCGGAATGTGCCTTGAAGGCCCGTGACAGCGCCGCTTCGCTGCCGTAGCCGATCTCGGTGGCGATCACCTTCAGCGGTCGCCCACGCTGCAGTGCCTTCTGCGCCAGGCGCACGCGCCAGCCCTGCAGATACTGGCCGGGCGTCACCCCGAGCGTTTCGCGGAAGGCCGTGGCGAACGCGCTGCGTGACATCCCGGCGGCGGCAGCGAGGTCTTCCAGCGTCCAGTCCTGTGCCGGCGCCTCGTGCATCGCCACCAGCGCGTTGCGCAGCCGTGGATGGGCCAGGCCCGAGAGCAGCCCGCCACTGACCGCGTTGCTTTCCATCAGCTGACGCAGGATCTGGATCATCACCACCTCCACCAGCCGCTCGACCAGCGCCATGCGCCCGCAGCGCTGTTCGAAGGCTTCCTCGAACAGCAGCGAGAGCACCGGCTCGGCGCCCCACACGCCATCCAGCGGCAGGCAGACCAGATCGGCCAGCGCCGAGGCGATCGGGTTGGCGGCGCCACCCTCGAACGCCAGGTTCGCGCAGACCATGTCCACCTCGCAGCCCGGCGCGGTGATGAAGCGGTGCGTCAACGGCCGCGGGAACAGCAGCAGGCTCGGTTGCGTGACGTGCAGCGCCTCCCGGCCGTAGCGGACCTCCACCTCCCCGCAGCGCACCAGGTGCAGCTGCCCGTGCACGTCATCGCTCTGCAATGTGTTGATGCCGCACAGCGGCCCGGTATTGAACACCTGGGCACGCATCGGGAAGTGCGTCATCAGCGCGGCGAGGCGGTCGGCCATTTTCGTACTCCTGATCAACTTTTCAGGACTTTACGTCACCAATAGTTTTTCGTGCTGAGGAGAATAGCGCTTACCGGGCAACACCGCTCCGGCAACTTCAGGAACAGGAGTCACCGTCATGTCCATCGAGAAGATTCTCTACACCGCTACTGCCACTGCCACCGGCGGCCGCGAAGGCCGCGCCAGCTCCTCCGACCAGGCGCTCGACGCGCAGCTGTCCACGCCGCGCGAACTGGGCGGCGCCGGTGGTGCCGGGACCAATCCCGAACAGCTGTTCGCCGCCGGTTACTCGGCCTGCTTTCTCGGCGCGCTGAAGTTCGTCGCCGGCAAACAGAAGGTCGCCCTGCCGGCAGACACCCGCATCACCGGCAAGGTCGGCATCGGCCAGATCCCCACCGGCTTCGGCATCGAGGCCGAACTGACCATCACTGCCCCTGGCGTCGCCCGCGACGTGCTGCAGAGCCTGGTCGAGCAGGCTCACGTGGTCTGCCCCTATTCCAACGCCACCCGCGGAAACATCGACGTCACGCTGATCATCGCCGACTGAGCCCGGCCAACCACCCATTCGCACAGGAGACCCATGCCATGAACCTCATCACCCGTACCCTCGCCCTCCCGCTGCTGGCCATCGCGCTGCAGCCCGCCTTCGCCGCCCAGGCCGCGCAACCGGCGAAGCCCGGCAGCGCCGCCGTCGCCGCGCATACCGCCAGCACCATCACCACTGCCGATGGCGTGCAGCTCTACTACAAGGACTGGGGCCCGAAGGACGGCCCGGTGGTGACCTTCAGCCACGGCTGGCCGCTGAGTTCCGACAGCTGGGAATCGCAGATGCTGTTCCTCGCCTCGCAGGGCTATCGCGTGGTCGCCCATGACCGCCGCGGCCACGGCCGGTCCAGCCAGCCCTGGGAGGGCAATGACATGGATCACTACGCCGACGACCTGGCGGCGGTGATCGACACGCTCGACCTGAAGGACGTGACCCTGGTGGGTTTCTCCACCGGTGGTGGCGAGGTGGCGCGCTACATCGGCCGCCACGGCACCGGGCGGGTGAAGAAGGCCGTGCTGGTCAGCGCCGTGCCGCCGATGATGCTGCGCACCGAGGACAACCCCGATGGCGTGCCGCTGGAAGCGTTCGACGGCATCCGCAAGGCCTCGCTGGAGGACCGCTCGCAGCTGTACCTGGACCTGGCCTCCGGCCCGTTCTACGGCTTCAACCGGCCGGGCGCCAAGGTTTCCCAGGGGCTGATCGACAACTGGCGGGCCCAGGGCATGCAGGCCGGGCACAAGAACACCTATGACTCCATCGCCGCCTTCTCGGCCACCGATTTCCGCGAGGACCTGAAGAAGTTCGACGTGCCGACCCTGGTGATCCACGGTGACGACGACCAGATCGTGCCGCTGGATATCTCCGGCAAGGCCTCCGCCGCGCAGATCGAGGGCGCCCAGCTGATCGTCTACCCCGGCGCGCCGCATGGCCTGACCGACACCCACAAGGAACGCTTCAATCAGGACCTGCTGGACTTCCTCAGGAAATGACCGGGTGCGTCGCTGCGCCGGCCGTGGTTAGCTCCGCGGCCGGTTTTTTTGCCCAGCAAAAGGTCGCAGGAGGGCGCGGCAGAAACGAAAAACCCCGCCGGGGCGGGGTCTTCGTGGCCTGTCCGGAGGCAGGCCGGTGTGGATTGCGAAACGGTGCCGATCAGGCGTTCTGGCGGATACCGGCCACCAGCCACGGCTGGTTCTCGCCCTGGGCACGTTCCATGCGCCAGCTTTCGCTGAACGGCTCGCCCTGGTCGAAGCGCGAGGTCTTGGCGACGCCGCTGAAGGTCAGCGTTGCGGTGGTCTTCTCGGCATCGTCGTCGACGCCGTCGAGCTGGATCTGCAGGTCGTCGATATAGGTCGACTGGTAGGCATCACCGATCTCGGCGCGCTCCTGCTTGAGGAAGCCGAGCAGCTGCGGGGTGACGAACTCGGCGATCTTGTCCATCTCGTTGGCGTCCCAGTGCTGCTGCAGCGCCATGAAATGCTCGCGGGCCGCGGCGACGAAATTCTGTTCGTTGAACCAGGCCGGGGCGTTGATCACCGGGGCGGCTGCCGGCGCCGCGCTGCCACCGAAGATCGAGCTCGGCTGCTGCGGCATCTCGCGCTGCATCGGCGCATGGCCGGCCATGGCCGGCTGCTGCTGGCGGCGACGGGCAGCGAGGAAGCGGAACAGCAGGAAGGCGATCGCGCCGAAGATCAGGATATCCATGAACTGGATGCCCTCGAAGCCGTCGCCCATGAACATCGAGGCGAGCAGGCCACCGGCGGCCAGGCCGGCCAGCGGGCCGAGCCAGCGCGAGGCGCCGCTGGGCGCGGCGGTCGTCTGCCGGCCGGCCTGGGACGACGTGGCCTGGGTCTGCTGGGGCGCCTGGCGGGTCTGGTGGCTCGGTGCCGAGCCGAAGCTCTTGCCGCCGCCGAAGCGCTTGGCGTGGGCGTCCAACGCGAAGGTCAGGCTGATACACAGCGCCATGAAAATGCTAAGCACACGTTGCATTGAGTGTTCCCGCTTTATTGGATAGAGGTACGCGCGCCATCCTGCCGAGCCGGGCAGGGGTTGGCGAGGGGCAGTATGTTACGAGCTTTTGCTTGCGACCGTTGGCCGCGTCCGGCCATGCCGGCCGAGGATCGGCAGGCCGTGATAGGCGAACGGAGCCTGGCGGCTCCGCTCGCAGGGCAGATCAACGCCAGTTGTACAGCTCCTTCTCGGAGATCTCGTGCATCGGCTTGACCTGTTCCTGGAAGGCCTTCATCGAGGCCCAGATGCGGCCGTTCAGCTCGCTCTGCGCGGCCAGCTCGCCGAGTACCAGCTCCGACTGCTCCTGCATGGCGTCGAGCACTTCGTCGGGGAAGCGCTTGAGTTCCACACCCTGCTGCTTGAGCTGATCCAGCGCCAGGGCGTTGTTGTAGACGTAGTCGTCGAGCATGTCGCGGCTGGCGGCGCGGGTCGCTTCGCTGAGGATCGCCTGCAGGTCCTGCGGCAGGCTGTCGAAGGCCTTCTGGTTGACCAACAGTTCGAGCACCGCCTGCGGTTCCTGCCAGCCGGGGTAATAGTAGTAGCGGGCCGCCTTGTGCAGGCCGAAGGCCAGGTCGTTGTACGGGCTGACCCAGTCGGTGGCGTCGATGGCGCCGGTCTGCAGCGCGGTGAACACCTCGCCGCCGGGCAGGTTGACGGTGGTCGCGCCGAGCCGCGCCAGCACTTCGCCGCCCAGGCCGGGCATGCGGATCTTCAGGCCGCGCAGGTCGGCCAGGGCATTGATTTCCTTGTTGTACCAGCCGCCCATCTGCATGCCGGTATTGCCCACCACCATGGGCTTCACGCCGAACGGCGCATAGGCTTCGTCCCAGAACTTCTGGCCGTCGCCCTTGCTCAGCCAGGCATTCATCTCGATGGCCGACAGGCCGAACGGCACCGAGGTGAAGAACTGCGCGGTGGGCACCTTGCCCTTCCAGTAGTAGGCGGCGCCATGGCCCAACTCGGCGGTGCCGCGCGAGACGGCGTCGAACACCTCCATCGCCGGCACCAGTTCACCGGCGGCATAGACCTTGATGGTCAGGCGCCCGGCGCTCATGGTGTTGACGCGTTCGGCCAGGCGTTCGGCGGCGGTGCCCAGGCCCGGGTAATTCTTCGGCCAGGCGGTGACCATCTTCCAGGTGTAGGTCTTGGCCGGTTCGCTGGCGGCCTGCTGGCCGGCGGTTTCGACTTTCTTGTCGTCATTGCAACCGGCAAGACCGAGGGTAGCGAGCAAGGCAGCGGCAGCACCGAACAGATGGCGGCGTTTCATGGGGCGGGTTTCCTTGGTGACTTTCTTCTTGGTATTAGACGTTGACGTTAGCGTCAAGCTCATAGGGCTTCAAGTTTTGCGTAGCTGAGCATCAGCCATTTGCTGCCCTCGTCCTCGAAATTCACCTGGACCCGCGCCTGCGCGCCGGCGCCTTCGAAGTTGAGGATGGTGCCCTCGCCGAACAGCGCATGGCGCACGCGCTGGCCGAGGCTGAACGGCGTTTCCGGCACGCCGGCGCCAGCGAACAGCGAGCCGCCGCCCATGCTCTTGCCGCTGAACGAGCGCGTCACCGTGTTGCTCAGCCGCACTTCCTGCACCAGCGCCGGCGGAATCTCGCGGACGAAGCGCGAGACCTTGTTGTAGGTCTCGCTGCCATAGAGCCGGCGGGTCTCGGCGTAGGTGATGACCAGCTGCTGCATGGCGCGGGTGATGCCGACATAGGCCAGGCGGCGTTCCTCTTCCAGGCGGCCGGACTCCTCCAGGCTCATCTTGTGCGGGAACAGGCCTTCCTCCATGCCGACCAGGAACACCAGCGGGAACTCCAGGCCCTTGGCGCTGTGCAGGGTCATCAGCTGCACGCTGTCCTCGTGGTCGCCGGCCTGCTGTTCGCCGGCCTCCAGCGAGGCGTGGTCGAGGAAGGCGGCCAGCGGCGACTGGATGTCGTCGTCCTCTTCGCTGTAGTTGTCGAAGGCGCGCGCGGCGGAGACCAGTTCCTCGAGGTTCTCCACCCGCGCCTGGGCCTTCTCGCCCTTCTCGTCGCGGTGGTAGGCGAGCAGGCCGGAGTCCTCGATGACCACCTGCGCCATGCTGTGCAGCGGCAGTTTCTCGACCTTCAGCGCCAGGCTGTCGACCAGCTCGACGAAGCCGTTCAGCGCGCTGGCGGCGCGACCGGAGACGAGCTTGGTGCCGACCGCCTGGTGCAGCGCCGCCCACAGCGAGATCTCGTCCTGGCGCGCCAGCTGGCGCAGGGTCTCGACGGTCTTCTCGCCGATGCCGCGCGCCGGCAGGTTGATCACCCGCTCCAGCGCCGCGTCGTTGTGGCGGGTCTGGATCAGGCGCAGGTAGGCCATGGCGTTCTTGATCTCGGCGCGCTCGAAGAAGCGCTGGCCGCCGTAGATGCGGTAGGGGATCTTCTCGCGCAGCAGCGCCTCTTCCAGCACTCGCGACTGGGCGTTGGAGCGATAGAGGATGGCGATCTCGCTGCGGCTGGTGCCGTCCTTGATCGCCTTCTCGATGCTCTCGACCACGTAGCGCGCCTCGTCGTGCTCGTTGAACGCGGCATACAGGCTGATCGGCTCGCCCTCGCAGCCTTCGGTCCACAGCTCCTTGCCCAGGCGGCCCTGGTTGTTGGCGATCAGTGCGTTGGCGGCCTTGAGGATGCAGGCGGTGGAGCGGTAGTTCTGCTCCAGGCGGATGGTTTCGGCATCCGGGAAATCGGCGCTGAACTGGTGCAGGTTCTCGATCCGCGCGCCGCGCCAGCCGTAGATCGACTGGTCGTCGTCGCCGACCACCATCAGGCTCTCGCCGCCCTTGGCGAGCAGGCGCAGCCAGGCGTACTGCACGGCGTTGGTGTCCTGGAATTCGTCGACCAGCACGTGGCGGAAGCGCCGCTGGTAGTGCTCCAGCAGGCCTGGATGGTTGCGCCACAGGTCCAGCGCGCGCAGCAGCAGCTCGGAGAAGTCGATCACCCCGGCGCGCGCGCAGGCCTGCTCGTAGGCCTCGTAGATCTTCAATTGGGTGGCGAGGAACAGGTCGCCGCCGGCCTGGATGTTCTGCGGGCGCAGGCCCTCGTCCTTCTGCGCGTTGATCCACCACTGCGCCTGGCGCGCCGGCCAGCGCTGCTCGTCGAGGCCGAGCTCGCGGATCACCCGCTTGACCAGGCGCTGCTGGTCGTCGGAGTCGAGGATCTGGAAATTCTGGTCCAGCTTCGCTTCCTGCCAGTGGGCGCGCAGCAGGCGGTGTGCCAGGCCGTGGAAGGTGCCGACCCACATGCCCTGCGGGTTGACGTGCAGCAGCTGCTCGATGCGCTGGCGCATCTCGGCGGCGGCCTTGTTGGTGAAGGTCACCGAGAGGATCGAATGCAGCGAGGCGCGTTCGACCTGGTGCAGCCAGGCGATGCGGTGCACCAGCACCCGGGTCTTGCCCGAGCCGGCGCCGGCCAGCACCAGTTGACGGCCCAGCGGCGCGGCCACGGCCTGGCGCTGGGCATCGTTGAGGGAGTTCAGGAGGAGGGAGAGATCGTCATGCATCGCGGCATTCTATCAGGGCGCCGCGACGGACGGTGCAGCCGTTCGCCGATGACGCCCGTTTCAACGCCGGGCGGCGTGCTCCCCCGCCGTCACCGGTCGCCGACGACGATCTCGAGCCGGCCGATGCCCTGCACGCCGCCGCTCAGGCGGTCGCCGGGTTCGACCGGGCCGACGCCGGCCGGGGTGCCGGTCATGATCAGGTCGCCCGGCTCGAGCACGAACAGCCGCGAGAGGTGCGCGATCACCTCCGCCACGCTCCAGATCTGCGCGGCCAGGTCGCCGTCCTGGCGGGTCTCGCCGTTGATGTCGAGCCAGATGCGGCCCTCGCCCGGGTGACCGATCTCGGCCGCCGGCACCAGCGCCGAGCAGGGGGCGGCGTGGTCGAAAGCCTTGGCCACGGCCCAGGGCCGGCCCATCTTCTTCGCCTCGGCCTGCAGGTCGCGGCGGGTCATGTCCAGCCCCACGGCATAGCCGTAGACGTGTTCGAGGGCCTGCGCGACCGGAATGTCGGCACCGCCGCGGCCGATCGCCACCACCAGCTCGATCTCGTGGTGCACGTCGCGGGTGCCGGCGGGTAGGGAAAGACGCCGCCGTCCGGCAGCAGGCCGTCGGGGTGCTTGGTGAAGAAGAACGGCGGTTCGCGGTCCGGGTCGTGGCCCATCTCGCGGGCGTGCTCGGCGTAGTTGCGGCCGACGCAGTAGACGCGCCGCACCGGGAAGCGCCGGTCGCTGCCGGCCACGGCCAGGCTGGGGATGACGGGATCGAACAGGTACTGCGTGGGTTCGGTCGAGTTCATTCGGGACTCCAGATCGGGGTTCGAGGTATTGCAGGGGAATCGCCCCGCGTGCGGGGCGACGGGTCGGTTCAGCGCGGCTGCGGCACGCTGGCGCGCGCGGCACGGCTGCGCAGGAAGTCGAAGTCGCAACCGGCATCGGCCTGGGTGACGCTGTCGAGGAACAGCTTGCGATAGCCGCGCTCGTCGCCTTCGCGGGGCTCGGGCAGCCTGGCCTGCTGGCGCCGCCGGGCCAGTTCCGCCTCGCTCACCAGCAGCTGCAGCGAACGCTCCTTGACGCTCAGACGCAGCCGGTCGCCGCTCTGCACCAGCGCCAGCGGCCCGCCCTCGGCGGCCTCCGGGGTGACGTGGAGGACGATGGTGCCGGCCGCGGTGCCGCTCATGCGGCCGTCGGAAATGCGCACCATGTCCTTCACCCCGGCGCGCGCCAGCTTGCGCGGGATCGGGATGTAGCCGGCCTCCGGCATGCCCGGGGCGCCCTTCGGACCGATGTTCTTCAGCACCAGCACGTCGTCGGCGTTGACGTCCAGGTCCGGGTCGTCGATGCGCCGGGCGAGGTCCTCCAGGCCGTCGAACACCACCACGCGGCCCTCGTGCTCCATCAGTTCGGCGCTGGCCGCCGACTGCTTGATGATGGCGCCGGCCGGGGCGATGTTGCCGCGCAGCAGGGCGATGCCGCCCTGCGGGTAGATCGGCTTGTCCAGCGGCCGTACCACCTCCTGCGCGAAGGCGGCGACGGCGTCGAGTTCCTCGCCGAGCTGCGCCCGGTGACGGTCAGCGCGTCCAGGTGCAGGAACGGCCGCAGTTCGCGCAGCACCGGCGCCAGGCCGCCGGCCTTGTGCAGGTCTTCCATGTAGTGGCTGCCGGAGGGCTTGAGGTTGACCAGCACGGGAATGTCGCGGCCCAGCTCGTCGAAACGGTCGAGATCGACCTGGATGCCGCAGCGCCCGGCGATGGCCGCCAGGTGGACGATGCCGTTGGTCGAGCCGCCGATGGCCAGCAGCACCATCAGCGCGTTCTCGAAGGCCTGCTCGGTGAGGATGCGGTCGGGGTGATGCCGGCCTCGATCATCGCCACCGCCTGCGCGCCGGTGCGCTCGGCGATGCGCAGCCGGTCGGCGGTAACCGCCGGCGGCGTGGCCCCGCCGGGCAGCATGATGCCCAGCGCCTCGGCGATGCAGGCCATGGTGCTGGCGGTGCCCATCACCGAGCAGGTGCCGACGCTGGCCACCAGCTGGTCGTTGACCTCGGCGATTTCCTGGGCGTCGATCTCCTCGCCACGGTACAGGCCCCAGAAGCGCCGGCAGTCGGTGCAGGCGCCGACGCGCACGCCGCGGTGCGAGCCGGTGAGCATGGAGCCGGTGACCAGCTGGATGGCCGGCACGCCGGCGCTGGCGGCGCCCATCAGCTGCGCCGGGACGGTCTTGTCGCAGCCGCCGATGAGCACCACCGAGTCGATCGGCAGGGCGCGGATCATCTCCTCGGTGTCCATCGACATCAGGTTGCGCAGGAACATGCTGTTGGGGTGGGCGAAGCTCTCGTGGATCGAGATGGTGGGGAAGTCCACCGGCAGCCCGCCGGCGAGCATCACCCCGCGCTTGACCGCCTCGATCAGCTGCGGCGCGTTGCCGTGGCAGGGGTTGAAGCCGCTGCCGGTGTTGGTGATGCCGACGATCGGCCGCTCCAGCGCATCGTCCGAATAGCCGGCGCCCTTGATGAAGGCCTTGCGCAGGAACAGCGAGAATTCCGCATCGCCGTAGTTGGTCAGGCCCTTGCGCATGCCGCGCGCCGGGTCGTGGGTCTTGCTGCCGGAGTCGTTGTTGTTGTTGTTCACGGGGCAATTACCTCTCGGTCTGTCGATGGTAGGCGGGGTGATGGGGCTCTCAGCCGGGCGGTTGCGGGGCCGGGCCGGAGCTGCCGCGCACGATCAGTTCGGTGGCGGTCTCGATCGGTCCCGGCCGCGGTTTGCCGGCCAGTGCGTCGAGCAGGTAGGTGCCGGCGCTGGCGCCGATCTGCTCGAGCTCCACGCGGAAGGTGGTCAGCGGCGGCGACATGTGGCGGGCGTAGTCGAAGTCGTTGAAGCCGACCACCGAGACATCCTCGGGCACCCGCACGCCGAGGCTCCTGGCCGCCAGCAGTGCGCCGAAGGCCAGCAGGTCGTTGGCGCAGATGACCGCGGTGGGGCGGGTCGGCCCTTGCAGCAGCTGGCGCATGGCGGCGATGCCGTCTTCCAGCGTCAGGTTGGTCTCCAGGCGCCAGTGCGGCGGCAATTCCAGGCCCACTTCGGCCAGCCGCGCCTGGGTACCGATGATGCGGTCGCCGACCCGGTCGTTGAACGAGGGTTCGCCGACCAGCATGGCGAAGCGGCGGTGGCCGAAGGCGAGCAGGTGGTCGACCATCTGCCGCGCGACGGCGACGTTGTCGAAGCCGACGCTGGGGTGCTGGCTGTCCTGCGCCCAGGCCTGCACGCAGGGGATGCGCTTGCTCTCGATCAACTGCCACATCTTCGGGTCGTGGGTGCGGCCGACCACCATCAGCGCGTCGACGCCGTGTTCGAGCATGGTCTGCACTTCCTTCAGCTCGACCTGGGCGTCGAAGCCGAAGCTGGCCACCAGCAGGGTGTAGCCGGCCTGGTGCACGGTCTGCTGGAAGGCGGCGAGCGGGCGCGAGAAGGTCTCGGTGGCCAGGGTCGGCACGACCGCGCCGATGGTCATGCTGCGCCGCGAGGACAGCGTGCGCGCGGCGGCGTTGAGCACGTAGCCGAGTTCGTCGCAGGCGCGCTGCACGGCGCGGCGCTTGTCGTCACGCACGGCCGCGCTGCCGTTGAGCACGCGCGAGACGGTAGCGGTCGACACGCCGGCGCGGCGGGCGACGTCGCGCAGGCCGGCGCGCGACAGCAGGGCAGGGGGTTGGGGCATGGAGTTTCCCATTGCAGTTCGTCGAAAAAAATCACCGTGAGCGAACGGTGGTTGACATCAGGAAAAACCGATTCTAGCTTTTTGTAAACGGTTACATCGCCTCAGTGAGCAAATGTAAGCGGTTACAAGCGTCTGTCAATAGCCTTTGCAACCGCAGCGCCACAGCCTTCCGGGGCGCTTCGCCACTGAAATGAAACCGGTTACATCGGGCCTCGCCCGTCGTTCCATCGCCGATAACAAGGAAAACAACGCAATGGCCATCATCACCTCGATTTCCGTCTGCGCGGCCCGGGTGCCGCTGGACCGGGTCACCTCCTTCTCCAACCGCACCGTGCATGCCCGCGACTACGGCCTGGTCAAGGTGACCTCCGCGGACGGCGTGACCGGCATCGGCTTCTGCTACGTCGGCAGCGCCGGCGGCGAGCTGCTGCCGATCGCCGTGGAAAAGCTGTTGGCGCCGGTGCTGCTCGGCCGTGACTCGCTGGACGTCGAGGCGCTGTGGCGCGAGATGTACCAGGAAGCCCTGCTGCAGGGCCGCGCCGGGGTGGTCATGCGCGCCATCAGCATTCTCGACACCGCGCTCTGGGACCTCAACGCGCGCAGCGCCGGCCTGCCGCTGCACCGCTACCTTGGCGCGGCCAGCGCCGAGCGTGTGCTGGCCTACGCCAGCGGCGGCTACTACCTCGACGGCAAGACCCCCGAGCTGCTCGGCGAGGAGCTGGCGCACTACGTCTCGCTCGGCTTCAAGGCGGTGAAGATGAAGACCGGCCGCCTCTCGCCGAAGGAGGAGGAGGCGCGGGTGGCGGCGGCGCGCGAGGCCATCGGCCCCGATGTGGCGCTGATGCTCGACGTCAACAACGGCTGGAGCGACGTCACCGAGGCGCTGCAGTACGTGCGCCGCTTCGAGCGCTACGACCCGGCCTTCGTCGAGGAGCCGTTCCTGGTCGACGACATCGACAGCCACGCGCGCCTGGCGCGGGCCACCTCGATCCCGGTGGCCACCGGCGAGGTGGAGGTCGGCCGCTGGCGGCACAAGGAACTGCTCGACAAGGGCGGCGCGGCCATCCTGCAGACCGACGCGGTGGTCTGCGGCGGCATCACCGAATGGCGTCGCATCGCCGCCATGGCCGCCGGCTACGGCGTGCCGATGTACCCGCACTGGTTCCACGACGTGCACGCGCCGCTGGTGGCCGCCACGCCGAACGCGCGTTACGTGGAGTTCTTCTGGGACGACCAGGTACTCAACTTCCGCCGCCTGATCGACCGCCAGCTGGAGCAGGAAGGCGGCTACATCAAGCTGCACCAGGGGGCCGGACTGGGCTTCGATTTCGCCGAGCAGGCCGTCGCGCAGTACGCGCTGCGCACGCCCGGCGGCGCGCCCTGGCTGACATTGGAACATCACCGCTGAAAGGAGGAGTCATCCATAACCGCTGAAGGGACGCCGCGAAGGCCTTGCGCCACGGCTCGACGAAGCGCCAACAGACCTGGGTTCGATTCGCGCCAGACAACATAAATCCAAGAATAGTGTGGAGTTAGCGAGATGAAGATGAGCAAGAAACTGTCCACCGTAGTCCTGTGTGCCGCAACGCTGGTTGCGGCGCCCTTCACCGTCCAGGCGGAATACGTCGCCGGCGACGAGGTCCGGGTGCTGCAGGGCTTCAAGCCGGGCGGCGGCAGCGATGTGCTGGCGCAACTGGTGCAGCCCTACCTCAGCAAGCAGCTGGGGGTCAATTTCATCAACGAGTACATCCCCGGCGCCACCGGCGCGATCGCCTGGACGCGGCTGACCAAGCAGTCGAAGAAGGATGGTTCGATCATCAGCATCACCAACACCCCCATGCTGATGACCAACTACATCATGAACGATGCGATCACCTACAACATCCGGGAGCTGACGCCGATCGCCAACGTGGTCACCGATCCGGGCATCGCCGTGGTGGGCAAGGACAGCCCGTTCAACAGCATCGAGGACCTGCTGGCCGCCGCCAAGGCCAAGCCGGGGGTCGTCACCGTCGGCAATTCCGGCATGGGCGGCGACGATTTCTTCACCACCCTGCTGATCGAGAAGGCCACCGGCCTGTCGTTCAAGAAGGTCCCGTTCCAGGGTGACGGGCCTTCGGCCACGGCGGCCCTGGGCAACAAGATCGACGTCAGCTTCAACAACGTCGGCACCGTCTACAGCCAGGTGCAGAGCGGCAACCTGAAAGCGCTCGCGGTGTTTTCCGAGAAGCGCATCGACAGCCTGCCCGACATGCCGACCCTGAAGGAGAAGGGCATCGACGTGGTCGCCGGCTCTTCGCGCGGCTACAGCGCCCCGGCGGACATTCCCGAGGATGCGCGCACGCAGCTGATCGCCGCCTTCGAGGCGCTGCGCAACGACCAGGCGTTTCTCGCGGATGCCCGGAAGCGGGCGTTGAACATCGACATCGTCACCGGCGAGGACTACGCCAGGATGTTCGAACTCATGGAGACGGAATTCCAGGGTATCTGGCAGGAAGTGGGTAGCAAGCAGTGAAGCGCGCCTGCGAATGCCCCGGGAGGAGGTTCCGATGAACAAGCACAGAGTATTGCTCGGGCTCTTCGGCATCGCCCTGGCCGGGTTGTTTTTCGTCAATGCGCTGAACTACCCGGCGGCAGCGGCCGAGATGCCGCTGATCTACTCGGTGACCGTGGCGCTGCTGTCGCTGGCCATGGTGCTCGCGGAACTGCTGCGCCGGGCTCCGGCCGGCAGTGGCGAGGCGAGTGACGAGGCGAGTGAAGAACGTCCGCGCCCGCGTCATGCGGCGGCCTTCGCCGTCTTCGCCCTGGCCATCGCCTACGTCGCGGCCATCGATACGCTCGGCTACCTGCTGTCGACCGTGGCGTTCATGGCCGTGGCGCTGCTGGTGATCCGTACGGTGTCGGTGCGCTTCGCGCTCGTCGGGACGGTGGCGCTGGTGGCCGTGGTGTGCCTGGTGTTCATCCATTTCCTCGGGCTCCCCGTTCCGCTGCTTCCTCCGGCGATCTCCTGATCGCCGCTCTTCCACCTTCGGCGAGGCCTTATTCGTGGAAACTTCGATCGTCCTGACCGGGCTGGCCAATGTGCTGACCCTGTCCAATATCGCTGCGATACTCGGCGGCACCCTGTTGGGGCTGTTCGTCGGCGCCATGCCGGGGCTGTCCGCCACCATGGCGCTGGCCCTGCTGCTGCCGCTGACCTTCAGCATGGATACCGCCACCGGCCTGAGCATGCTCGCCTCGCTCTACGTCGGCGCGTCCTATGGCGGCTCGATCGCTGCGATCCTGCTGCGCACGCCGGGTACGCCTTCGGCCGCCGCCACCGTGCTCGACGGCTTCCCGATGTCGCAACAGGGCCAGGCGGGCAAGGCGCTGGGCATCTCGCTGTTCGCGTCCTTCATCGGCGGCCTGCTGAGCGGGGTCGCGCTGCTCATGGCGGCGCCGTTGCTCGGCGGCCTGGTGGTGCAGTTCGGGCCGATCGAGCTGTTCGCCATCGCCGTGCTCGGCATCACCATCATCGGTTCGCTGGCCCAGGGCTCGGTGATCAACGGGCTGTTCTCCGGCGCGGTCGGGCTGCTGGTGAGCACGGTGGGCATGGACCTGACCACCGGCACGCCGCGCATGACCTTCGGCAACATCAACCTGTTTTCCGGGATCAGCTTCACCGTGGCCCTGATCGGCCTGTTCTCGATTCCCCAGGCGCTGTCGCTGATCGAGCACTCCAATGCCGCCGCCAAGGTCGCCAGCCGCATCACCGACCGCCTGATTCCCCGGCTCGCCGAGCTGAAGGCGCTGATGCCCAACATCCTGCGTTCGAGCGGGATCGGCATCGTCGTCGGGCTGATCCCCGGCACCGGCGGCGACACCGCCAGCTGGTTCGCCTACAACGAGGCCAAGCGTTTCGCCAGGGACAAGACCGGCTTCGGCCAGGGCGCCCCGGCCGGCGTCGCGGCGCCCGAGGCGGCGAACAACGCGGTGGTCGGCGGCGCGTTGATCCCCACCATCGCCCTCGGCATCCCTGGCAGCTCGGCCACCGCCATCCTGCTCGGCGCCTGATGGTGCAGGGCATCCTGCCGGGGCCGAATCTGCTCACCGACTACGGCGATGTCACCTACACGCTGATCTGGGCGGTGATCTTCGCCAATGTCGGGCTGCTGGGCGTCGGCCTGATGTTCACCAAGGCCAGCGTGATGGTCACGCGCATCCCGGATGGCTTCATCGCCTGCGCCATCATCGCGCTCTGCGTCATCGGCGCCTACGCCATCAACAACAGCCTGTTCGAGGTGGGCTGATGCTCGGTTTCGGCCTGTTCGGCTACTGGCTGTCGAAGGCCGGCGTGTCGCCGGCGCCGATGGTCATCGGGCTGATCCTCGGGCCGGTGATGGAGAATGGCTTCCACCAGTCGATGCTCATCGGCAATGGCGACTACGGCATCTTCCTGTCCAGCCCGATCGCCGTGGTGCTGCTGTGCATGGCGGCGTTCTCGATCCTGCAGGCCACCCCGCTGTTCCGCTGGCTGATCGCCTCGCTCCGGCGGCGCGCACAGCTGGCCTGAACCCACCGACCCAGCAGAACAAGACATATAGAGGAAAGCATCATGAGTCATGCCATGGGGCGCGTCTGGTCGCCGGTGATCACACCGTTCGGCCCGGACTTCACGCCGGATATGGAACGTTTCATCGCGCATTGCCGCTGGCTGCTGGCCGCCGATGTCGGGCTGGCCGTGTTCGGCACCAATTCCGAGGCCAACTCGCTCTCGGTCGAGGAGAAGATCCGCCTGCTGGACGCCTGATCGAGGCCGGCATCCCCGCCGCCCGGCTGATGCCGGGGACCGGCGCCTGCGCGCTGTCCGACACCGTCGCGCAGACCCGCCATGCGGTCGGCAAGGGGGTCGAGGGGGTGCTGATGCTGCCGCCGTTCTACTACAAGGGCGTCTCCGACGAAGGGCTGTTCCGCTACTTCAGCGAAGTGATCGAGCGGGTCGCCGACGACGCGCTGCGCATCTACCTCTACCACATCCCGCCGGTGTCGCAGGTG
The DNA here is from genome assembly GCF_000582595.1 of Pseudomonas sp. BAY1663. Lineage (NCBI taxonomy): Bacteria > Pseudomonadati > Pseudomonadota > Gammaproteobacteria > Pseudomonadales > Pseudomonadaceae > Pseudomonas > Pseudomonas sp. BAY1663. The sequence continues at coordinate 16,588 of NZ_AZSV01000039.1, read as the reverse complement.
CCGCTGTCGCTGGCGCTGATCGAGCGCCTGCGCATGGCCTATCCGCGGCAGGTGGTCGGCGTGAAGGACAGCTCCGGCGACTGGGCCAACACCCGCGCGATGATCGACCGGTTCGCCGCCGACGGCTTCCAGGTCTATGCCGGCAGCGAGCCTTTCCTGCTGCAGACCCTGCGCGCCGGCGGCGCCGGCTGCATCAGCGCCACGGCGAACGTCAACCCGGCGCCGATCGCCCGGCTGGCGAAGACCTGGCAGGCGGACGACGCCGACGCGCAGCAGGCCGCATTGGTGCGGACCCGCAAGCTGTTCGAACGCTTCCCGATGATTCCCGCGCTCAAGGCGGCCACCGCGCGCTGCAGCGGCCTCGGCCAATGGGCGCGGCTGCGCCCGCCGCTGGTGGAGCTCGACGAGGCGCAATGCCGGGAACTGTTCGCCACGCTCGACGAGATCGGCTTCGACATGCCGGGACTGCAGTACAGCTGAGGGAGATCACCGCATGGACAGGAAACGCATCGTGGCCCTGCGCCGCCTGAAACCGGCGCACCTGCAACGCCTGCGCGAGGCGTTCGAGGTCACCTACTTCGAAGAACCGCAGCACCAGCCCGAGGCGGTCGGCGCCGCGCTGTGCCGGGCACACGGCTGATCGGCGGCAAGCTGCAGCTGAGCCCGGCGATGCTCGACGAGGCGCCGCAGCTGGAAGTCGTCTCGACCATCTCGGTGGGCTACGACAACCTGCCCGTCGCCGAGCTGAGCCGCCGCGGCATCCTGCTGACCAACACCCCGGACGTGCTCACCGAGACCACCGCCGACACCGCCTTCATGCTGATCATGGCCAGCGCCCGGCGGCTGGTGGAGCTGGCCACCATGGTGCGCGAGGGGCGCTGGACGCAGCACGTCGGCGAAGCGCAGTTCGGCCACGACGTGCACGGCAAGACGCTCGGCCTGGTCGGGCTGGGGCGCATCGGCCAGGCCATTGCCCGCCGCGCGCGAGGCTTCGACATGCGCGTGCTCTACAGCAACGCCTCGCCCAAGCCCGCGCTCGAAGCCGAATGGGGCATCGAGCGGCGCAGCTTCGAGCAGCTGCTGGCCGAATCCGACTTCGTCTGCCTCACCGTGCCGCTGACCGAACAGACCGAGCACCTGCTCGGCTACCAGCAGTGCCAGGCGATGAAACGCTCGGCCTTCCTGGTCAACATCGCCCGCGGCAAGGTGGTCGACGAGGCGGGGCTGATCCGCGCCCTGCAGGAGGGCCTGATCGCCGGCGCCGGGCTCGACGTGTTCGAGCAGGAGCCGGTCGCTTGCGACTCGCCGTTGCTGCGCATGGACAACGTGGTGACCCTGCCGCACATCGGTTCGGCGACCTGGGAAACCCGCGAGGCGATGGCCAACTGCGCGATCGACAACCTCTGCCAGGCCCTGCGCGGCGAGCGCCCGCGCGATCTGGTCAACCCCGAGGCCTGGGCGCTGCGCCATCCACATCAGTAGGGAACACCACGACATGCCGGGTAAGCCATCACGACGCTTGGCGTCGATTCTCAACCTGCACGATCTCGAGCGCGCCGCGAAACGCCACCTGCCGCGGCCGATCTACGGCTACATCGCCAACGCGGCGGAGGACGGACGCACCTTCAGCGCCAACCACAGCGCCTTCGACGATTACTCCTTCATACCGCGGGCGCTGGTCGACGTCTCGCAAATCTCGCTGGAGACCGAGCTGTTCGGCCAGCGCTATGCGCTGCCGATCGGCATCGCGCCGATGGGCATCAGCGCGCTGTCGGCCTACCGCGGCGACCTGGTACAGGCGCGGGCGGCGGCCCGCGCCGGCATTCCGATGATTCTCAGCGGCAGTTCGCTGATCCGCATGGAGGAGGTGCTGGCGAACGGCAACACCGACTGGTTCCAGGCCTACCTGCCCGGCGACCGGGCCGGGATCGAGGCGCTGATCGAGCGGGTGCGCAGCGCCGGCTTCGACAAGCTGGTGATCACCGTCGACTACCCGGTGCCGCCCAACTCCGACAACAACAGCCGCGCCGGCTTCTGCTCGCCGCTGCGCCCCAGCCTGCGCCTGGCCCTCGACGGGTTGGCGCGGCCGCGCTGGCTGTTCGGCACTTTCCTGCGCACTCTGCTCGAGCATGGCATGCCGCACTTCGAGAACAACTACGCCACGCGCGGCGTCGCCGTGGTCTCGCGCAACGTCAAGCGCGACTTCTCCGGGCGTAGCACCTGAACTGGAGCTACCTCGAGCTGGTGCGGCGCCTCTGGCCGGGCAAGCTGGTGGTCAAGGGCATCCTGCATCCGGACGATGCGTGCAAGGCCCGCGATGCCGGCGCCGACGCGCTGATCGTCTCCAACCACGGCGGCCGCCAGCTGGACGGCACCATCGCGGCGCTGCGCGCGCTGCCGGCGGTAGTGGCGGCGGTCGGCGAACTGCCGGTGATGGTCGACAGCGGTTTTCGCCGCGGCACCGACGTGCTCAAGGCGCTGGCGCTGGGCGCGCGCCTGGTGTTCATCGGCCGGCCGTTCAACTACGCGGCGGCCTATGCCGGCGAGGCGGGCGTCAGCCATGCCATCGGGCTCTTGGCGGCGGAACTGCAGCGGGACATGGCCATGCTCGGCGCGACCCGCATCGAGGAACTCAGCGCGCAGTGCCTGATCCGCAATCGCTGAGCCCAGGCGGAGCCCGCGCGGCGGCCGCTGGTCCAGGCCGGGCGCGGGGCGGCATCCCAAACAGGCGGCGTAGAGCCATCGACGGGTCATGCGACTGAACGGTGCTTGCTCTCGACGCGCCAATGGGCTTTCATTTGGCCCCTGACGCTGTCCACATGCCACTACGCGGTAGCCGCTTCACCGCTCGCATGCGCTCCGGATTCGACGTGGACCGGCAGCATTCCTGACAACAACGATGAGCCACATGACAGAACCGGCCCCCGTTTCTCCGGCCCGTTCGGGCACGCTCGGCGAGCAACCGGGCATGTCCCTCGAACTGGACGCAGACCGCCTGCAGCTCCTGCTCATGGGCGCCAGGCTACCGGCGCTGCTGACGCTGTGCACCGGCCTGGCCTGCGTCGTGCTGCTCTGGCAGCGGCAGCCGCTGCTGCACCTGCTGTTCTGGCTGCTGTGGGCCGCCGTGCCGGCCGTCTGGCTGCTGCAGCAGACCTGGCTGCTCGAACGCACCCCGGCCGAACGCCGGGTCGCGCCCCACTGGCGGCGTTATTTCATGCTCGGCAACGCCATCTCGGCGCTGGCCCTGGCCTATGCCATCGTCCAACTGGTGCCGGCGGACGATTTCCTGCGACAGGTCCTCATCTACGGGCTCATCGGCTCGATCGTGCTGGCGGTGAGCATCATGTATGCGGTCAGCCTGCCGGCCTTCTTCAGCTTCGTAGCGCCCTGCCTGCTGCCGGCCGGCGTCGGGCTGATCGCCAGCGGCGAGCCGATCCTGCGGGGCTGGGGCGTCCTGGCGTTCGTCCTGTTGCTGACCCTCAGCCTGATCGCCTGGCAGCTCAACCGGATGGTCCGCGACGGCCTGGAACAGCGGCTGCACAAGGCGCGGCTGATCGAGAGCCTGAAAAAGGCCGGGTGCGACGCCGAGCGGCTCAACACCCGCCTGGCATCGGAGATCGAGCAGCGCCGGCACGCCGAACAGCAGTTGCGCAGCGCCTATGACAGCCTCGAACAACGGGTCGCCGAGCGGACCGCGCAGATGGCCAAGGTGGCCGACGAACTCGGCGAAAGCGAGGCGCGCCTGAGCCTGGCCCTCGAAGCCAGCGGCCTCGGCCTGTGGGACTGGGACCTGCAGCGCAACACCGTGCATCATTCCCGCCTCGAGGTGGTGTTCGGCATCGACCAGCCGCGGCGTTTCGATGACGAAGGCGCCGCCTTGCCGGATGTCCATCCCGACGACCTGCCGGCGGTGCGCGACACGCTGGTCGCCCACCTGAAAGGCGAAACCGAACTCTACGTCGTCGAATACCGCGCCTCGCGCCCCGATGGCGGCTTCATCTGGCTGGAGGACCGCGGCCGGGTGATCCAGCGCGACGATGCCGGGCGTGCGCTGCGCATGATCGGCACCCGCCGCGACGTCAGCGCGCTGCGCCAGCAGGCCGAGCAGCAACGGCTGGCCGCCACCGTGTTCGAGGCCGCCGGCGAAGGCATGGTGATCATGGATGCGCGCTACCGCATCCTCGCCATCAACGACGCCTGCTGCGCGCTGTCCGGCTATTGCCGCGAGGAACTGCTGGGGCGCAGCGTCGCGCGGCTGGCCAGCTCGGCCGAGTCGCAGCGCCAGTACGCGCTGATGCGCCAGTCGCTGGAGCGCGACGGTAGCTGGCAAGGCGAATTGCTGGAGGTGCGCAAGAACGGCGAGGTCTACCCGCAGTGGGTCCAGTTGCGCGAGGTGCGCGACGCCCAGGGCGACGTCAGCCATGTGGTGGGCTTCGTCTCCGACATGACCGTGCGGCGCCAGGCCGAGGAGCGCCTGCGCTACCTGACGCACTACGACGACCTCACCGGCCTGGCCAACCGCGGCCTGCTCAAGGAGCGCCTGCATGAGGCCTGCCAGCGGGGCCGCCGCAGCGGCTGCAACATGGCGGTGCTGTACATCGACCTCGATCGCTTCAAGATCCTCAACGAAAGCCTCGGCCACGAGGCGGCCGACCAGTTGCTGCGCGAGGTGTCGCGCCGGCTGAGCCAGACGCTTGCCGAGGCCGATACCATCGCCCGGCTGTCCGGCGACGAGTTCGTAGTGCTGCTCGATGGCTACGGCAGCCTGGCCACCCTCGCGCACGTGGGCAGCCGGCTGCTGGCGCGCATCCGCAAGCCGATCGTCATCGGCGAGCAGGAGCTGGTGATCAGCGCCTCCATCGGCGTCAGCCTGCTGCCGGACAACAGTCGCGACGCGGCGACCCTGCTGCGCCAGGCCAACATGGCGATGCAGCAGGCCAAGCACCTGGGCGGCAATACCCTGCAGTTCTTCACCGACCGTCCGCAGGCCTCGAGCATGGAGTACCTGCAGCTGGAGAACCAGCTGCGCAAGGCGCTGGAGGTCGGCCAGCTGGAGGTGTTCTACCAGCCGCGCCTGAGCCTGGCCGACGACTCCCTGGAGGCGGCCGAGGCGCTGGTGCGCTGGCGTCATCCGGAGCTGGGGCTGGTCGCCCCCGGGCAGTTCATCCCGTTGGCCGAGGAGACCGGGCTGATCATCCCGCTGGGCGAGTTCGTCCTGCGCCAGGCCTGCCATCAGGCGCGCCAGTGGCAGCAGCAGGGCCGGGCGGAGATTCGCATCTCGGTGAACCTGTCGGTCAAGCAGCTGCGCCAGGGCAATTTCGTCAGCCTGGTCCGGCAGGTGCTGGAGGAGAGCGGGCTGCCGCCGCAGATGCTCGAACTGGAGCTGACCGAAAGCCAGCTGCTGGACGATATCGACAGCGCCATCGGCATCAGCCAGCAGCTGCGCGCGCTGGGGGTGAAGCTGGCGATCGACGATTTCGGCACCGGTTATTCGTCGCTGAGCTACCTCAAGCGCTTCCCGGTGGATTACGTGAAGATCGACCGCTCATTCATTTCCGGGCTGGAGCATTCCAGCGAGGACGCCGCGATTACCCGGGCGATCATCGCCATGGTGCACAGCCTGGAGCGCAAGGTGGTGGCCGAGGGCGTGGAAACCCAGGCGCAGATGGATTTCCTCAAGGCCAATCGCTGCGACGAGATCCAAGCTACCTGCTCAGCGCGCCGGTGCCGGTGGAACAGTTCGTCGAGTTGCTGGGATAGCGCACGGCACCCGTAGGGTGCGCTTCGCGTACCGCATGCACCGAGGCCCTGAAAGCATCGCCCCGAGGTCGGGCCTCCCACGAAAGCAGCCTGTGCACACCGCACCCTTGTGGGCGCGCCCTCGCGGCGATGCAGGCCGCAGGCCTGAAACCGTAGGCGCATTCGGTAGTTTGCGGCTCAAGCCGCTTCTACCCCCGTGTCGTGCCGCCGTCCAGTTCGCGCATCAGCAGCGCGTAGTGCAGGTCCACGTCTTCCGGCACCGCCAGGTAGACGGTGTGGCCGTCGCCCGGCGCCACCTCGATGGCTTCGCCGCGGCTGTTCTCCAGCGCTTCCAGGCGCAGGTTGAGGTTGCCTGTGGGGTCATCAGCTCCAGCCTGTCGCCGACGGCGAAGCGGTTCTTCACCCTGACCTCGGCCAGGCCGTTGCGCCGCTCGCCGGTCAGCTCGCCGACAAACTGCTGGCGCTCGGAGAGCGAGAAGCCGCGCTCGTAGTTCTGGTACTCGTCGTGCACGTGGCGGCGCAGGAAGCCCTCGGTGTAGCCGCGGTGGGCGAGGGATTCGAGGGTGTCCATCAGCGACCTGTCGAACGGCCGGCCGGCCACCGCATCGTCGATGGCCTTGCGGTACACCTGCGCGGTGCGCGCCACGTAGTAGTGGCTCTTGGTGCGGCCCTCGATCTTCAGTGAGTGCACGCCCATCTGCACCAGCTGCTCGACATGCTGCACGGCGCGCAGGTCCTTGGAGTTCATGATGTAGGTGCCGTGCTCGTCCTCGCTGACCTCCATGAGTTCGCCGGGGCGGCTGATGTCTTCGAGCAGGAACAGCTCGTCGGTCGGCGCGCCGACGCCCAGGGTCGGCTCGGCGGGCTGCACGGCGATGGGCTGGTAGCGCTGCACGGCGTTGCCCAGCTCGTCTTCCTTGGCCTCGTGGGTCTTGTATTCCCAGCGGCAGGCGTTGGTGCAGGTGCCCTGGTTGGGGTCGCGCTTGTTGATGTAGCCCGACAGCAGGCAGCGTCCGGAATAGGCCATGCACAGCGCGCCGTGGACGAACACCTCCAGCTCCATGCCCGGCACCTGCTCGCGGATCTCGCCGATCTCCTCCAGCGACAGCTCGCGCGAGAGGATCACCCGGGAGACGCCCTGGGCGTGCCAGAACTTCACCGTCGCCCAGTTCACCGCGTTGGCCTGCACCGAGAGGTGGATGGTCATCTCGGGGAAATGCTGGCGCACCAGCATGATCAGCCCGGGGTCGGACATGATCAGCGCGTCCGGGCCCATCGCCACCACCGGCTCCAGGTCCTTGATGAAGGTCTTCAGCTTGGCGTTGTGCGGGGCGATGTTGACCACCACGTAGAACTGCTTGCCCAGCGCATGCGCCTCGTCGATGCCGAGCTTGAGGTGGGCGTGGTCGAACTCGTTGTTGCGCACGCGCAGGCTGTAGCGCGGCTGCCCGGCATACACCGCGTCGGCGCCGTAGGCGAAGGCGTAGCGCATGGATTTCAGGGTGCCGGCGGGCGACAGCAGCTCGGGGCGGAAGGGGCGACTCATGGCGGGTGACTCTGGGGTTGCCGAAAAAGAGCGGCGATTCTACGCCGATTGGCGCGGGCTGTGGTCTGGACGGCACACCGCCGGGCGCATCGGCGACGGGCCCGGCGGTGTGGTACGGATGACGGTCAGGCCGCGGCGATCACGTCGCCGTGGTTTTCCGGCTCGATCAGCGCGCGGTGCAGCGCGGCGATGGCGGCGTCGTAGTCGTCCTCGTTGACCACGCACTGCATCTCCACCTGGCGGATCGACTGGTGGATCGCCTGGATGCTGATGCCGGCCTCGGCCAGCGCCGCCACGGTCTTGGCCAGGATGCCCTTGACCTTGAGGTCCGAGCCGATCGCCGAGACGATGGCCAGGTTGTGCACGGTGACCTCGGCGGCCGGGTACTGCTCCTCGATCAGCCGCGCGGCGCGGTTGATCAGCTTGCGCGAGCCGCAGGCGTACCAGGTGATGCTGTTGGCGTCGGAATCCTTGTTCACCACGTAGAGCTTGAGCTGCTTGAGCAGCTTGCTGATCTCCATGTCGTGGCCGATGTCGCCGAGCATGTCCTGGTCGAACACCTCGATGCCGAAGACGTCCTTGCGCCCGGCGATGATCTCCACGCAGGGCTTCTCGGACTTGTAGTCCTGGCTGATCAGGGTGCCGGCGTGGTGCGGCTCGAAGGCGTTCTTGATGCGCAGCTCGACGCCGGCGCGGCGCAGGGTCTTGGCCGCGCGGGGGTGGATGGCCTCCATGCCGAGGTTCGACAGCTGGTCGGCGACGTCGTAGTTGGTGCGGCCGATGGTCACCACCTTGTCGGCGCCGACCAGGTTCGGGTCGGCGGAAGAGAGGTGGAATTCCTTGTGGATGATCGCCTCGCGGGCACCGGTGGCGGCGGCGATCTGGGCGAAGGTGATCTCGCTGTAGCCGCGGTCGTAGGTGTTCATCAGGCCTTCGGCGCAGTGGGTGTAGCCGGTGGCGACCACCAGTTCGCGGCCGAAATCGAAATCGGCGAAGTGGCTGGCGATCATCTCGTCGAACGGCAGTGGCGCCTCCTGCTGCCAGCCGGTGAGGTCGGCCAGGCGCGCATTGACGCCGCGCTGCTTGAGCGCCAGCACCGAGTTGAAGGCGCTGTGCGCCTCGCCGAGGGAGGCGAGCATCTCGCGCACCTTCATCAGGTGCTCGGAGAGCTGGAAGTGGCCGTAGGCGCAGAGCCTCTGCAGGCTGTGCATGCACTCGCTGGCATCGTCGATGCGCGAGTTGATGAACTGGTTGGCGGCGTGCAGCTCGTATTCGCTGGCGAACAGCTCGGCGTTCTTCGCCAGCATGCGCTGGCGCACGGTCTCCAGCGCCTCGCGCCAGGCTTCCTCGTTCTGCGCATCGGCGAAGCGCTGGTAGACGCCCGGCTCGCCGGTCTTCTTGTGCTCCAGCAGCAGGTTGGTCATGCCGCTGTAGGCCGAGACGACGAAGATCCGCTGGTACAGCGCCGGGCCTTCGCGGTGGCCGATGAAGATAGTGTCGAGAACTTCCTCGAAGCGGCTCATCGACGTGCCGCCGATCTTTTCTACGGTATGCATCTTTATATTGCGTCCGATTCTGGCAGGCCGTTGAACGGCCGGGCGCGGCGGGTGCGCACCTCGATCAACGAGCTGGAAAATGAATTCATCTCCGGGCCGACACGCTCCGACCGGATACGGCGTTCGGGCCCGTCGGTGAGACGCGCCCGGACGCTTCAGAGATACTGTTGCGGCTGGATTTCGAGCGGCTCGAAACGTTCGCGCTCGGCCACGAACGGCGGGCGCGGCTGCTGCGCGCAGAAGGGCGCCTGCACGGCATTGTCCACGTGGTTGTAGACGTAGAACAGGTTGCTCCGTGCGCTGGGCGTGATGTTGCCGTTGGAACCGTGCATGGTGTTGCAGTCGAAGAACACCACGCTGCCGGCCGGGCCGGTGGCGCAGTCGATGCCGAAGCGCTCGGCCAGCTCGCTGAGGCTGTGCTCGTCCGGTACGCCGATCTCCTGCTTGCGCAGGGACTTTTCATAATGGTTTTCCGGGGTGGCGCCGACGCAGCGCACGTAGTGCTTGTGCGAACCGGGCATCAGCATCAGCGGGCCGTTGTACGGCTGGTTGTCGGTCAACAGGATCGAGCAGGACAGGCAGCGCATGCGCGGCATGCCGTCCTCGACGTGCCAGGTCTCGAAGTCCGAGTGCCAGTAGAACTCCTTGCCGCTGAAGCCGGGCTTGAAGTTCATCCGCGACTGGTGCACGTAGACGTCGCCGCCGAGGATGTAGCGGGCGATGCCGGCGATGCGCTGGTCGCTGGCCACGCGGGCGAACAGCGGGTTGTCGCGATGGATGGCGAACACCGAGCGGATCGCGCCGCTGTCGGGCTCCTGGATGGTCTTGCCGGAGCCGGCGACCGCCGGGTCATCGCGCAGGCGCTCGAGTTCGGCACGGAATACCGCCACTTCCTCGGCGCTGAACAGGTTGGGGATGACCAGGTAGCCGTCGCGCTCGAAGCGTTCGATCAGCTCGGCCGCGATCGGCGCATGCTCCAGGTCGCTGCGGTAGACCACAGGGTCGATGCGCGGCTGCCAGCTGGGCTGGTCGTCCTGGCGCGAGGGATACAGGTCGGCTTGCATAGGGTTCACGCTTACCTCCTTTCTTGTAATGGCGGGGCGGCGCGGTGGCCGCCCCGGTTAAACCGGTATCAGACGGTTTCGGCCTCCAGCGGATAGACGCCGCTCGCGTCATGCACTTCGCGGCCGTTGAGCGGCGGGTTGAACACGCAGGCCAGCTTCATGTCCTCGCTGCCGCCGCGCAGCAGGTGCTCGTCGTGCTTGTCCAGCACGTACAGCGTGCCGGGCTCGATCTTGTAGATCCTGCCGTCGGCGAGGGTCTCGATCTCGCCGTTGCCGCTGATGCAGTACACCGACTCGAAGTGGTTCTGGTAGTGGATGTGCGTCTCGCTGCCGGCATAGATGGTGGTGATGTGGAACGAGAAGCCCACGTTGTCTTCCTTGAGCAGCATGCGCGTGCTGTCCCAGGTGCCGGTCTGGCTGTGGACCTTGCGGTCGGTCTGCTCGCACTCGGCGAGGGTACGTACGATCATTTTTCGATTCCTCAGGAAGCGGCTTGGTTGGTGTCCTGTTCGGACATCACGGCGGCGAAGGCCTTGTCGAGAATGCCCAGCGCGGTGTCGATCTGCGCGTCGCTGATCACCAGCGGGCAGAGGCACTTGACCACTTCGCTGTGGGCGCCGCTGGTCTCGATCACCAGGCCATTGTCGAACGCATGGCGGCACACCGCGGCGGCGATCTCGCCGTCCGGGCAGCTGATGCCGAGCATCATTCCGCGGCCCTTGACGAACAGCGAGTCCGGGCCGTGGCGGCGGACGATGCGCTGCATGCCGTCGGCGATGCGCTTGCCCTTGGCGCGCACGCTGGCGGCGAATTCGTCATCCTGCCAGAAGTGCTCGAGCGCCGCGGCGGCGGTGACGAAGGCGTGGTTGTTGCCGCGGAAGGTGCCGTTGTGCTCGCCCGGCTTCCACTGGTCCAGCTCCTCGCGCAGCAACACCATGGCGAACGGCAGGCCGTAGCCGGACAGCGACTTGGACAGGGTGACGATGTCCGGTCGGATTCCCATCTCCTCGAAGCTGAAGAAGCTGCCGGTACGGCCGCAGCCGGCCTGGATGTCGTCGACGATCAGCAGCATCTCGTGCTTGCGGCAGAGTTTTTCCAGCTTGCGCATCCATTCGGCCGAGGCGGTGTTCAGGCCGCCCTCGCCCTGCACCACCTCGACGATCACCGCGGCCGGCTTGTCGATGCCGCTGCTCGGGTCTTCCAGCAGCTTGTCCATCATGCCGATGGTGTTGGCCTTGTCGCCGAAGTAGTTGGCGTAGGGCATGCGGCTGACGTCGGTCAGGCCGATGCCCGAGCCGCCGCGGTGGTGCTGGTTGCCGGTGGCGGCCAGCGCGCCGATGCTGCAGCCGTGGAAGCCGTTGGTGAAGCTGATGATGTTGCGGCGCCCGGTGACCTTGCGCGCCAGCTTCATCGCCGCCTCGACCGCGTTGGTGCCGGTCGGGCCGGTGAACTGCATGCGGTAGTCGCCCATGCCGCGCGGTTCGAGGATCAGCCGGTTGAAGGTGTCGAGGAAGCGTTCCTTGGCCGCGGTGTACATGTCCAGGCCATGGGTGATGCCGTCCTGGGCGATGTAGTCGAGCAGCGCCTGTTTGAGCAGCGGGTGGTTGTGCCCGTAGTTGAGCGTGCCGGCGCCGGCGAGGAAGTCGATGTAGTGCGTGCCGTCGCGGGTGACCAGCTCGGCCCCGCGAGCCTGGGTGAAGACCACGGGGAAGGATCGGCAGTAGCTGCGAACCTTGGATTCGTTCAGTTCAAATGTTTTCATGCGTGCTCCTTGAGCTCTTCTTCTAGGTGGGAGGCATCCAGTTCGGGGATGGCGAAGGGGCCGGCGCGATAGAGCACCTCGTCTTCGTGCTGCCCGGCGAAATGCGCGGCGCGGGAGAACAGCGTGCGGGTGCTGCAGGTGGCGTCCAGCCGGGCGAACGCCCGCTTGAACAGCGCCTGGGACGCCGCGTTGTCCGGCGAGATGGTGGTCTCCATGAAGCGCACGCCGTGCTCGCGGGCCGCGCGGGCGGTCAGCGCCAGCAGCATGCGCAGGGCCAGGCCCTGGCCGCGCATGGCGTCGTCGACGGCGACCTGCCAGACGAACAGCGTGTCCGGCCGCGACGGCGGGCGATAGCCGGAGATGAAGCCGACCAGGCGGCCCTGGGCATCTTCGGCGGCGATGGCGGTATCGGCGAAATCGGAACACTGCAGCAGGTTGCAGTAGACCGAGTTGGTATCGAGGGGCTGGCAGCGGGCTACCAGCTGATGAAGGGAATAACCGTCGCCGTCGGTTGGACGACGGAGCGTTACGGTAGCAAAACTCAAAACAAATCCTTTGGGGTTGTTGATTCAATCCTTTTTCAGGGTAAACACATCGGGAAAGTTTTCTCAACCCGCCATCCGCATATGTGGTTTCGCCCTGCGCTGCATATGTCCGGGAAACTGGAGAAGTTTCAGATAGTTCGGGACGTATATTTCAAGTCGTTTCAACGCTGTGAAATTGGCGTTACGTCGGTAGTTCATCGGGCGATATGTTGCCGGGCTTTCGCTGTGTCGCGAAAGCCCGCATCGGGCGGCCATTCAGGCTGCTGGAGACCGCGTATTCTCTGGGTTTCAGGCCGGACGGCAGAGGGCGCTCGAAGCACCTGGAGTGGTGCGGATGGTGCGGGTGATGCTCGGCGCTATCGCTCGCGATGAACTAGGCGAGACGCAGTGGATATGCATGCGTCGCGCCAGGGGCGATCAGGAAACATGTTTCAGTCGTGTGGCGGTAAGTTTGCCGTGGATAATTATTCGGTCGGCGTGGAAGTTGTATCGGCTGATCCATGGGTTCGAACTAAGCCGCAACGAAAGTGTCGCGATCCGCTCTGTCTCGCACTATACGGCGGCTGCGGCGAAGTTACCGGGCGACGCCTCAGTGCCACCACTGGCGCCCCTGGCGTTCGATGAACTGGTGCGCCTGTTCGGGGCCATCCTGGCCGGCTGGATAGGGCCGCGGTTTGCGGTAGTAGCCGTGCCAGCCGCGCAGGATCGGATCGACCCAGCGCCAGGCCGCTTCCACCTCGTCGCGGCGCATGAACAGCGTCGAGTCGCCTTCGATCACGTCCAGCAGCAGGCGCTCGTAGGCGTCCCAGCGGCGGGTGCTGCTGAAGGCGTGGGCGAGGTTGAGGTCCAGCTCCACCGGTTCCAGCTGCATGCCCTTGCCGGGGGCCTTGGCCATCAGTTGCAGGCTGATGCTCTCTTCCGGCTGCAGGCGGATCACCAGGCGATTGGTTTCGCCCTTCTTGAACAGCAGGTGCGGCACCGGCTTGAAGGTGATGACGATCTCCGAGCGCTTCTTCGCCATGCGCTTGCCGGTGCGCAGGTAGAAGGGCACGCCGGCCCAGCGCCAGTTGTCGATTTCCGCCTGCACGGCGACGAAGGTCTCGGTGTCGCTGTCGTTGTCGATGGCGTGCTCGAAGTAGTAGGCCGGCACGTCGTGCCCGCCGATCTGCCCGGCGCCGTACTGGCCGCGCACGGTCTTGTCCATCACGTCCATGCCGGTGATCGGCTTGAGCGCCTCGAGCACCTTGACCTTCTCGTTGCGCACCGCCTCGGCGTCGAAGCGCACCGGGGCCTCCATCGCCACCAGGCAGAGCAGCTGCAGCAGGTGGTTCTGCAGCATGTCGCGCATGGCGCCGGCGCGGTCGTAGTAGCTGCCGCGGTTCTCCACGCCGAGGGTCTCGGCCACGGTGATCTGCACGTGGTCGATGTGCCCGGCGCGCCAGATCGGCTCGAACAGCGCGTTGGCGAAGCGCAGGGCCATGAGGTTCTGCACGGTTTCCTTGCCCAGGTAGTGGTCGATCCGGTAGATGCGCGGTTCGGCGAATACCGTGCCGATCGCCGCGTTGATCGCCAGTGCCGAGTCGAGCGAATGGCCGATGGGTTTTTCCAGCACGATGCGCGCCTCGGCGCCGGCCAGCCCGGCGCTTTCCAGATGGGCGGCGATGGGTTCGAACAGGTCCGGCGCGGTGGCCAGGTAGTAGACCCGCACGCGCCCCGCGGCCTGGCCGATGTGGTGGGCCAGGCGGACGAATTCGCCGCGCTGGGTGGCATCCATGGCGAAGTAGTCGAGGCGTTCGGCGAAGGCCTGCCAGGCGGCGGGGCTGAAGTCGCTGCGCGCCACCTGCGCCCGGCAGTGGCGCTCGGCCAGGGCCAGGTAGCCGTCGCGGTCGAACTTCTTGCGCGCCAGCGCGAGAATCCGCACGTCGGCATGCAGGCGACCGTCGCGGTGCAGGTGGTAGAGCGCCGGCAGCAGCTTGTGCAGGGTCAGGTCGCCGGTGCCGCCGAACACGAGCATGTCACAGGAAATCGACACGGCATCACTCCTCATAGCTTAAAACGGGTCAATTGTTGGGCGATCGATCGAGCCATGTAGTATAACTACCGACCCACTACAACCCGCTGACGGCCAATGCGGCGCCCCAGGTGCCCCCATAACCGCCCTCAGACGTGATCATAGCGAGTCCGGACCGTGAATCTGTTGCAACACATCGCCCAATCGAGAAGCCTGCTACGGAAGTCGGAGCTGAAGGTGGCCGACCATGTCCTGCTCGACCCGGCATCGGTGATGCACAGCTCCATGGCCGACCTGGCGCATGCGGTGGGGGTCAGCGAGCCGACCATCGTGCGCTTCTGCCGGGCCATCGGTTGCCTGGGCTTCCAGGACCTCAAGCTGAAGCTGGCGCAGAGCCTGGCCGCCGGCGCCAGCTTCGGCCAGTTCGCCATCAGCGAGAACGACTCGGTGATGGACGTCAGCCTGAAGATCTTCGACACCACCCTGCACACCCTGATGGAGGTGCGCGAGCGCCTCGACCCGCAGGCGCTGGAACGCGCCATCGCCGCCTGCGCCCAGGCCGAGCGGGTCGAGTTCTACGGCTTCGGCGCCTCCGGCGCGGTGGCCACCGACGCCCAGCACAAGTTCTTTCGCCTGTTGCTCAGTGCCGCGGCCTATTCCGACCCGCACATGCAGGCGATGTCGGCGGTGACCCTCAAGCCCAGCGACGTGGCGATCTGCATCTCGCAGTCGGGGCGTTCCAAGGACCTGCTGATCACCGCCAACGTGGTGCGCGAGTCCGGCGCGACGTTGATCACCCTCTGCCCGAGCCAGACCCCGCTGGCCGAGCTGGCGACCATCAACCTGGCCATCGACGTGCAGGAAGACACCGAGATCTATACGCCCCTCACGTCGCGCATCGCCCACCTGGTGGTGATCGACGTGCTGGCCATGGGCGTGGCCATGGCCCGTGGGCCGAGCCTGGTCAACCACCTGAAAAGCGTCAAGCGCAGCCTGCGCAGCCTGCGGTTGTCACCGAAGACGATCAAGTCGCACGAGGAGTGACGGTCGCTCGATCGCCTTCATCGACGCGTCATCGCACTGACTTCAGGGTGTCATCCGCGCTGCGGATGCTGGTCTCCCCTTACCCTGTCCTGGGAGACCGCCGATGCATCGCTACAACGACGCCACCGCCAATCTCGACAGCAAGACCCGCCGCAAGCAACAGGACGAGCGACGCATGCGCTTTCGCCGCGCCATCGAGTCCTATGCCGAGCAACGCCAGCTGCAGCAGGAGCTGGTCGATTTCCCCGAACCGATGGTCGCCAGCTACCTGCGCAACGAGAGGGCGCCGGCACAGGCGGTGCGCTAGCGATGACCTGGCGCCTGCAGGCGCGGGGGCATGCCCGCGGATAGCGGACACAGCCCCCTAGAGCGGTAAATGAGCATTTTGATCGGACTCGCGCACGAGCCTGTTTTAACGCCGCGATGGCAACGCAGGTAGTTTTTCAACAGCCTGATAGTGCCCATGGCTCCTGCCGACGTGTGACGGGTGCTCCTGCTCCGGCAGGCTGACCGCGCCACTGAGATTCAACTGCTGGAGGATGCCGCATGGCAGGCCGTCGTCCGCCGCCACGCAGCAGCGCCGCAGTTCCAGCAGCTGCTCGCGCAGGGCCTGCAGGCTGGTGATGCGTGCCTGCACGTGGCTGATGTGGGCGTCGACCAGGTCGTTGACGCCGCCGCAGTTCTCCTCGGGCCGGTCGCGCAGGCGCAGCAGGGCTCGGATTTCCTCCAGGGTCATGTCGAGCAGGCGGCAATTGCGGATGAAGGTCAGTCGCTCGACGTGGCGCTCGCCATAGATACGGTAGTTGCCCTCGCTGCGGGCCGGGCTCTCCAGCAGGCCTTCGCGCTCGTAGTAGCGAATGGTTTCCACCGGGCAGGCGGTCAGCCGGGCCAGTTCGCCGATTTTCATCTTCACCTCCGCACGGGTGCTTGACCCTATAGTGGCTTCAGGGTGCCTACTCCGCAACAGGGATGCAGGAGAGGCACACACCATGAATCAATGCTGCGGTCATGACCACCCCAACCCGCAACGGCGCCACGAGGAGGGTCAGGCATCCGCCGCCAGCCGAAGCAGGCGCGGCAGCGGCGAGCGCACCCGACTGCGCATCGAACAGATGGATTGTCCCACCGAGGAGCGCCTGATCCGCGAGCGACTCGACGGCATGCCGGGCATCGGGGCGCTGGAATTCAACCTGATCGACCGCGTGCTGACCGTCGAGCACGCCGCGGATGCGCTGCCGGCGGCCCTGGCCGCCATCGGCGAACTGGGCTTCAGCGCCGAGCCCCAGGGCGCGGCGGTGGC
>NZ_AZSV01000038.1:0-39533 GCF_000582595.1 Pseudomonas sp. BAY1663 | reverse complement strand
GGCCGACTGCTCGGCGTGCCGCTGGACGCCAGTGCGCTCGCCGCGCCCATGCTGGCGCGCATCGACGCGGCCGAGTGCACCGGCTGCACCCGCTGTTTCCGCGCCTGCCCGACCGACGCCATCGTCGGCGCCAACGGGCAGATCCATTGCGTGCTGAGCAACGCCTGCACCGGCTGCAGCAAATGCCTGGAGGCCTGCCCGGAGGACTGCATCGCCCTCGCGCCCCAGGCGCTGACGCTGGACCACTGGCGCTGGGCCAAACCCAGGGCCGCCTGATTTCGCCTGATTTCGCCTGATGAACAGGGGCGTCAGACCCCGGGAGTCGACAATGTTCAACCTCGCGCATTTTCGCGGCGGCATCCATCCCGCCGCCCACAAGGACCGCTCGGCTGCCCTCGGCATCGCCGTGCAGCCGCTGCCGCCGCGCCTGTACCTGCCGTTGCGCCAGCATGCCGGGGCCGAGGCCTTGCCGCTGGTGAAGGCGGGTGAGCGGGTGCTCAAGGGCCAACTGCTGGCCGGCTCGCCCACCGAGCTCTCGGCGCCGATCCATGCGCCGAGTTCCGGGCGCATCCTCTCGATCGGACCGATCGACGCGCCGCATCCGTCCGGGCTCAAGGCCAACGGCATGGTCCTCGAATGCGATGGCGAGGAGCGCTGGATCGAGCTGGACGTGCCGGCCGACCCCTTCGCCGAGGACCCGCAGCGGCTCGCACAGCGCGTCGCCGATGCCGGCGTGGTCGGGCTCGGCGGGGCGATCTTCCCGGCCGCGGTGAAGCTCAAGCAGGGCGCCCGGCACGAGATCAAGACCGTGCTGGTCAACGGCAGCGAATGCGAGCCGTACCTGAGCTGCGACGACCGGCTGATGCGCGAGCGCGCCGAGGCAGTGGTCGACGGTGCGCGGCTGATCCAGCACATCCTGCGTGCCTACAGCATCGTCATCGCCATCGAGGACAACAAGCCGGCGGCGCTGGCGGCCATGCGTGCGGCGAGCGAACCCTACGGGGCCATCGAGGTGGTGGCGGTGCCGGCGCTCTACCCGATGGGCTCGGCCAAGCAGCTGATCCGCCAGGTCACCGGCCGCGAGGTGCCGGCGGGCGGGCGCAGTACCGACGTCGGCGTGCTGGTACACAACGCCGGCACGGTGTATGCCATCCAGCAGGCGCTGCGCCACGGCCGCCCGCTGATCTCGCGGGTGGTGACGGTGGCCGGCGGCTGCGTGAGCAACCCGCGCAACGTCGAGACCCTGATCGGCACCCCGGTGCAGGCGCTGTTCGACAGCTGCGGCGGGCTGCTGCGCGAGCCGCAGCAGTTGCTGCTCGGCGGGCCGATGATGGGCATGCTGCTGCCGTCGACGGCGGTGCCGGTGATCAAGGGCGCCACCGGGCTGCTGGCGCTCGACCACGGCGAAGTGCCGCGCAGCGACAGCGCGCCGTGCATCCGCTGCGCGCGCTGCGTCGACGCCTGTCCGATGGGCCTGGCGCCGCTGGAGATGGCCGCGCGCACCCGCGTCGACGATTTCGACGGCGCCAGCGAATACGGCCTGCGCGACTGCATCCTCTGCGGCTGCTGCGCCTATGTCTGCCCCTCGCACATCCCGCTGGTGCAGTACTTCCAGTATGCCGTCGGCCAGCAGGACGAGCGCCGCAGCGCCGCGCGCAAGAACGATTACGTCAAGCAGCTTGCCGAGGCACGGGCGGCGCGCCTGGCCGAGGAGGAAGCGGCCAAGGCGGCGGCCAAGGCGGCGAAGAAACGCAAGACGGCGGCGCCGGCCGCCAGCGAGGTATCGCCATGAGCGCGCAGGGTATCGCGGCGGGGCCGTTCGCCCACGACCGCTCCTCGGTCGACCGCATCATGCTGCACGTCTGCCTGGCGCTGCTGCCGACGACGGCCTGGGGGCTGTACCTGTTCGGCTGGCCGGCGATCTACCTGTGGCTGCTGACCTGTGCCAGTGCGGTGGCCTGCGAGGCCGCCTGCCTGTACCTGCTCGGCCGGCCGCTGCGCCGCCTGCTGGACGGCAGCGCATTGCTCAGCGGCTGGCTGCTGGCGCTGACGTTGCCGCCCTGGGCGCCTGGTGGATCGCCGTCGGTGGCAGCGTCTTCGCCATCGGCATCGGCAAGCAACTGTATGGCGGCGTCGGGCAGAACGTGTTCAACCCGGCGATGCTGGCGCGGGTGGCGCTGCTGATCGCCTTTCCGCTGCAGATGACCACCTGGGCCCTGCCTTTGCCGCTGGGTACGGAGGGCGCGCCCGGCTGGCTCGAAGGCCTGCGCATCACCTTCGCCGGCGGGGCGCTGGCCGATGGCCTGAGCGGCGCCACCGCGCTGGGCCACCTGCAGACCGAGCTGACCCTGGGGCACAGTGCCGCGCAGATCCTCGACGGGCATTTCGCCTTGCTGCCGGCCTTTCTCGGCTACAGCGGCGGCAGCTCGGCGAGACCTCGGAGCTGCTGATCCTGCTCGGCGGGCTCTGGCTGCTGGCGCTGCGCATCATCCACTGGGAGATCCCGCTGGGCATGCTGCTGACGGTGGGCGCGCTGGCGGCGCTGGCGCACCAGATCGACCCACAGGTACATGGCGGCGGGCTGTTCCACCTGACCTCGGGCGGCTTGCTGCTCGGCGCGTTGTTCATCGCCACCGACCCGGTGACCTCGCCGATCAGCCGCAGTGGCCGGCTGATCTTCGCCATCGGTTGCGGCGCGCTGGTCTTCGTCATTCGCAGCTGGGGCAATTTCCCCGAAGCCGTGGCGTTCGCCGTGTTGCTCATGAACGCCCTGGTGCCGCTGATCGACCGCGTCTGCCGGCCGCGCGCCTATGGCCGCAACGCGCGCGGCAAGCCGCTGGTGGCGGCGAAGTGGACCCGCCAGGTGAAGGAGGTCGACAAGGTATGAACGAACTGACCCAGACGCCGCCCGTGGCAGACGGCAACGAACCGCCGCTCACCCGGCCCGGCCTGCTCGAGACCTGGCGCGAGCGGGTTTCCTACCAGGCGCTGTCGCTGGGCCTGGTCTGTGCCCTGGTGGCCGTGGCGCTGCTGCTCGGCAACCAGCTGACCCACCAGCGGATTGTCGATGCCGAGCTGCAGGACCGCCTCGCCGTGTTGCGCCAGGTACTGCCGCAGGCGCTCTACGACAACGATCCGCTGGCCGATGCTTTCGACGTCGAGGATGCCGAGCTGGGCCTGATCGAGGTGTACCCGGCGCGGCGCGCGGGGCAACTGACGGCCACCGCCTTCCAGGTCAGCACCGTCGGCTACGGCGGCCCGATCGTCCAGTTCATCGCCCTCGACAGCGAAGGCCGCATCCTCGGCGTGCGGGTGCTCAGCCACAAGGAAACCCCCGGCCTGGCGGACAAGATCGAAGCCACCCGCAGCGACTGGATCAAGGCCTTCGACGGCCTGTCGCTGGCCAACACGCCGAGGGCGCAATGGGCCGTGAAGAAGGACGGCGGCCAGTTCGACCAGTTCGCCGGCGCCACCATCACCCCGCGAGCCATCGTCAAGGGCGTGGTTCGGGCGCTCGAGTTCCAGGCCCGCCAGTCAACCGAGGAGAACCGGCCATGAGCAGCCATTGCGGATCAGCCGATGTCGCAGCGCCCAAGCCCAAGGGGCTGTTCAGCTACTTCAGCTCGGCGCTGTGGGACTACAACGTCGCCCTGGTGCAGATGCTCGCGCTGTGCCCGGCGCTGGCGGTGACCACCACCGCCACCAACGGCCTGGGCATGGGCCTGGCCACCACCCTGGTGCTGATGATCACCAACGCGATCATCTCCGCGCTGCGCCACAGCATCTCGCCGGCGGTGCGCAACCCGCTGATGATCGGCATCATCGCAGGCGTGGTGACCCTCATCGACATGGCGATGAACGCCTGGATGCACGAGCTGTACAAGGTATTGGGCCTGTTCATCGCGCTGATCGTGACCAACTGCGCGGTGCTCGGCCGCGCCGAATCCTTCAGCAGCCGCAACCCGGTGCTGCCCTCGATCCTCGATGGCGCCGGCATGGGCATCGGCTTCACCTGGGTGCTGATCGTGATCGGCGGGGTACGCGAGATCCTCGGCAGCGGCACGCTGTTCGCGCAGGCCTCGCTGCTGCTCGGCGAGCACTTCCACTGGCTGGAAATCACCGTCTTTCCCGACTTCCAGGGCATTCTGCTGGCGATCCTGCCGCCCGGGGCGTTCATCGTTCTGGGCTTCGTGCTGGCGTTCAAGCGGGTGATCGATCGCCGCCGCGCCGAGCGACGGGTCAGGACCCACGGCGAACTGATCGTGTTGCAGTGAGCCGACCGAGGAGCGAGCGCACCATGAAGATTTCCGTTGTATACGCCGCACCCCGGCAGCCCCTGCTGTTCGACTGCCGGGTGGCGGAAGGCTCCAGCGTGGCCGAGGCCATCGAGCACTCCGGGGTGCTGCGCTACTGCCCGGACATCGACCTGAGCAAGCAGAAGGTCGGGGTCTACGGCAAGTTCGTCAAACTCGACAGCCCGCTGAAGGAGGGCGATCGGGTGGAGATCTACCAACGCATCACGCGTGTGCTGGACGAAGACGACGATGACGACGACTGACAGCCGCCGCGGATGACCATAGCCGAGAGAGGAGCGACCGATGAACAGCCAGCCCCCGAGCATGAACCGTGAAACCGCATTACGCATCGCCCTGGCCGCCCGGGCATTGCCCGAGGTGGGCGTCGGCCGGTTGCTGGAGATCCTGCACCAGCGGATCGAAGGCGAACTGGACGAGGAGAGCCTGCAGCGCGTGACCGTCACCGACCTGAAGACCGCCTTCGCCAGCGCCGACGGCGAGGAGGACGGCGAAGACATCGGCATCGGCCTGCCGGCGCTGAAGGAAGCGGTGCGCATCCTCTGGGGCGAGGGTGTCGGCGAGGACCTGCCGCAGGCGGTGGCCCTGGACGTCGTGCCGGAAGGTTCGATCCGGGTGGCCGTGGCCTCCAACAACGGCGAACGGCTGGACGGCCACTTCGGCTCGTGCCTGCGCTTCCTGGTCTACCAGGTCGGCGTCGACAGCCTGGCGCTGGTGGACGTGCGCTCGGCGCTGGATACCGAGTTCGCCGAGGACCGCAATGGCGCACGGGCCGAGCTGATCGGCGACTGCCAGGTACTCTACGTGGTTTCCATCGGCGGCCCGGCGGCGGCAAGGTGGTCAAGTCCGGGATCTATCCGATCAAGAAGGCCGGTGGCGAGGCGCGGCAGATTCTCGCCGATCTGCAAGGCGTCATGGCCGGCAGCCCACCGCCGTGGCTGGCCAAGCTGTTGGGCGTGCGGGCCGAGCAGCGGGTGCGCTTCGAGCGCTCCGACGACGAGGCGGCCTGGGCATGAGCGGCGCGCGCAGGCTGGTTGCCGTGGCCATCGACCGCCACGGCAAAGTCGCCGGGCATGCCGGCCGGGCACACCATTGGCAGGTGTACGACATCTGCCCCGGCGAGGCGCCGGAACCCGTCTACCGCCTGGTGCTGGACGACCAGGCATGCCTGCACGAATGGCATGTCAGCGCCCAGCCCGAACGTCATCCGCTGCACGCGGTGGACGTGGCCATCGCCGCCAGCGCCGGCGACGGCGTGCTGCGCCGCCTGGGCGAGCGCGGCGTGAGCTTGCTGACCACCGCCGAAAACGATCCGTCGTGTGCCGTGCAGGCCTGGCTCGCCGGCAGCTTGCCGCCAGGCTTGCCCCACGAGGAGCCGGGCTGCGGCGGCGAGGGGCATCGGCATCCGTAATCGTGGCTTGGTGGACTGCCAAAGGCCTGAAGCTTGAAAAGCATCGCCCCGGGGTCGGGCCTCCCACAAAGGCAGCCGGCGCACGCCGAACCCTGTGGGAGGCGCGCCCTCGCGGCGATGCAGGCCGAAGGACTGCCAAAGGCCTGAAGCTTGGAGCTTGGTGCTTGAAAGCCTGAAAAGCATCGCCCCGGGGTCGGGGCTCCCACAAAGGCAGCCGGCGCACGCCGAACCCCTGTGGGAGGCGTGCCCTCGCGGCGATGCAGGCCGAAGGACTGCCAAAGGCCTGAAGCCCGGAGCTTGAAGCTTGAAAGCCTGAAAAGCATCGCCCCGGGGTCGGACCTCCCACAAAGGCAGCCGGCGCACGCCGAACCCCTGTGGGAGGCGCGCCCTCGCGGCGATGCAGGCCGAAGGACTGCCAAAGGCCTGAAGCCTGAAAAGCCGGAAGCGGGCCTCCCAGAAAAATGGTCGGGAGCTATTTTTTGACGTCGCTTGCGACGGCCCGAAGGGTGATCGTCAGGGACGGCAGATCACAAAAAACTCCCCTGGGAGCACAGGGGAGTGGCTCATCGCCAATATGGGGATGTCAAACCGTTGCACGTGACCTGGGCTACGCCCGGGCTCTGCGAGCCCAGGGCAATCCAGGGGGTGGAATCGAGCCCCATGCTGGCCAAGCCCAATACGCCCATGGGTGGATTCAGATCGGCCCGCGCGCCTCGCGACGATGGGCGACGGTGCAGCCAAGGGCGGCCTCGTAGCTCAGCGTCTCCAGCTTCGGCCGGTAGTCGCGCAGCGCGGCGTAGACGGTGAGCACCTTGTCCTCGGCGCTCTGGCCCTTGAAGTCTTCCTTGTCCAGGCGCAGGTCGTCGGCCAGGGTGTTCCACACCGCGCCTTCCTCGTGTGCCTGCAGCAGCAGGGGCACGCCGTCGAGCTCGGTGTACAGCGACTGGCCGAGGTTCTCCACGTAGAAGATCACCGGTGCGCCGTCGGCCAGGTCGCCGCGGTAGCGTTCGAGGAACAGCGGCAGGTGGGCCAGTTCGATCAGGGCGCCGGCCATCATCGCCAGTTTCCCCTGCTGCTCGAGCATGACCGCCTGCTTGACCACGGCGGTCGGCGGCAGGCGGCGGCCGGAGGCATCGGCGATCTCGCCTTCTTCGAGCACCAGGTCGCCGCGGAAGGCGTAGGTGTCCGGCTTCGTGGTCGCGCCATTGACGCTGACGTTGCACAGCAGGTTTTGCGTTTCGTAGGTTTTCAACAGCATGGTCATGCTCTCTCGTGGAAAAAAACGGTCAGGCGACTTGCGGGGCGCCCTGGGCCAGGCCGAGCAGGTCGTGCCAGTCGGTCTCGACCAGTTCCAGTTGCTTGCGCAGGCAGACCTTGCGGTCCTTCGCGGTCGGCGAGGGGATCAGCGCCCAGCCGGCGGGCGTGGCGGCATCGTGGATCAGGTCGCTCATCAGCATGCGCTCGGTGTCGCGGTTGAACTGCATGCCGAGGAACAGGTAGCGGCATTCCTTGCGCTGCTGCTTGAGCCAGCCGGGAATGGCGAAGCCGCCCATCAGTTCGGTGATGTAGTCGACGAAGTCGGCGTCGCTGGCGACGTAGGAAGGGTTTGGCAGCGGCGTGCCCAGCGGCTTGAACAGCACCGGTAGCGCGGGATCGACCTCGCTCTGGTCGATGCGCTGGTAGCGGCCTGCGTCGAAGCGATAGATGTCGAAGCGGTAGGGGCTGGCGGCGATGCGCGCGGCGCCGACCACCAGCGTATGCGGACGGTCGGCATAGCAGCGCTGCAGCTGGGTGTCGCGATTGCAGTCGATGACGTAGGGCAGGTTCAACCCGGCCAGCCAGCGGTGCAGCGGCGCGGGCGTCCAGTTGTCGCCACCGTAGGTCTGGGTCAGGAAG
Organism: Pseudomonas sp. BAY1663; assembly: GCF_000582595.1. Lineage (NCBI taxonomy): Bacteria > Pseudomonadati > Pseudomonadota > Gammaproteobacteria > Pseudomonadales > Pseudomonadaceae > Pseudomonas > Pseudomonas sp. BAY1663. The sequence goes on along the minus strand of NZ_AZSV01000038.1, from coordinate 31,913 downwards.
CGCTCGATGAAGCTGCGGCCCTTCTTGTTCTCCAGGTGCATGGCGGCACGCGGGAATTCGTACATCAGCCGCGGCGCCATCGGCTGCCCGCCGGTCATGGCGAGGATCAGGCTTTCATTGTCGGCCGGCATCGGCTGACCGGTGTCGCGGTCGACCACGCCGCCCAGCACACCGGGCCCCAGGTAGGGCACCAGTTCATGGGCGGCGAGGCGGTCGGCGATTTCCTGCAAAGGATCGTTCACGGCAAATCTCCTGCGGCCAGTGGATTTACCGATAGCCGATCGCAATAACCGAGCCAGCCGGGAGCGTGCATGCAAGCCCTTGATATATGGGGCTTTGAATGCGGCGATAGTTGCCGTTCAGGTGTTTTCGAAAGTATCGAACGCGACAATTGTCATGTTCGCAACAGTTGCCGCAAGTGTGAAAAACCGGCGCTTGGCCCGGTCGATCTTTTTGTCGCCATTGCAACAGTCAGGCCTGTCGGTTGTTAACTATCGAACCGCCGAAGAATGTTGCCATTAATAAAATTATTTCAATTAAAACAAGTGCTTATGTTCTTTTTGGGACGCTGGCACAAAGGCTGCTATTGCCCTGTTGCGCAGGCTTGTTCGTGCCTATAGCCCACGTCAAGTGGTAACGAAACCTGAGGAACTTAATTATGGCAATGCGTCAATGCGCTATTTACGGGAAGGGTGGAATCGGCAAGTCCACCACGACCCAGAACCTCGTGGCGGCCCTGGCCGAACTCGGCAAGAAGGTCATGATCGTCGGCTGCGACCCCAAGGCCGACTCCACTCGCCTGATCCTGCACTCCAAGGCGCAGAACACCATCATGGAAATGGCCGCCGAGGCCGGTACCGTGGAAGACCTGGAACTCGAGGACGTGCTCAAGACCGGCTACGGCGACATCAAGTGCGTCGAGTCGGGCGGTCCGGAGCCGGGTGTGGGCTGCGCCGGTCGCGGCGTGATCACCGCGATCAACTTCCTCGAAGAGGAAGGCGCCTACGAGGATGACCTGGACTTCGTCTTCTACGACGTGCTCGGCGACGTGGTCTGTGGCGGCTTCGCCATGCCCATCCGCGAGAACAAGGCCCAGGAGATCTACGTCGTCTGCTCCGGCGAGATGATGGCGATGTATGCCGCCAACAACATCTGCAAGGGCATCGTGAAGTACGCCAATTCCGGCAGCGTGCGCCTCGGCGGGCTGATCTGCAACAGCCGCAACACCGACCGCGAGGACGAGCTGATCATGGCCCTGGCCGACAAGCTGGGCTCGCAGATGATCCACTTCGTCCCGCGCGACAACGTCGTGCAGCGCGCCGAAATCCGCCGCATGACCGTCATCGAGTACGACCCCGCCGCCAAGCAGGCCGACGAATACCGGACCCTGGCGAAGAAGATCGTCGAGAACAAGAAACTGGTCATCCCCACCCCGATCAGCATGGACGAGCTGGAAGCCCTGCTCATGGAGTTCGGGATCATGGACGAGGAAGACATGACCATCGTCGGCAAGACCGCCGCCGAGGAAGTCGTTGCCTGATCGCTTCAGCAGAACGGGGCAGGGCGGATGGGCTGCCGGGGTGTCGCACCGTGCCCGGCACGGTGCGGTGCGCCCGTGACCCGCACATGAACGCAAGAGGAGGTCAATCATGACCGGTATGTCCCGCGAAGAGGTGGAATCCCTCATCCAGGAAGTCCTGGAAGTCTATCCGGAGAAGGCCCGCAAGGACCGCGCCAAGCACTTGTCGCCCAACGACCCGACGCTTGAGCAATCGAAGAAGTGCATCACCTCCAACAAGAAGTCCCAGCCGGGGCTGATGACCATCCGTGGCTGCGCCTACGCCGGCTCGAAGGGTGTGGTCTGGGGGCCGATCAAGGACATGATCCACATTTCCCACGGGCCGGTGGGTTGTGGCCAGTACTCGCGCGCCGGGCGGCGCAACTACTACATCGGCACCACCGGGGTGAACGCCTTCGTCACCATGAACTTCACCTCGGACTTCCAGGAGAAGGACATCGTCTTCGGCGGCGACAAGAAGCTGGCCAAGCTGATCGACGAGATCGAGACGCTGTTCCCGCTGAACAAGGGCATCTCCGTGCAGTCCGAATGCCCCATCGGCCTGATCGGCGACGACATCGAGGCGGTCGCCAAGAAGAAGGCCGCCGAGCACGAGACCACCGTGGTACCGGTGCGCTGCGAAGGTTTCCGCGGGGTATCGCAGTCCCTCGGCCACCACATCGCCAACGACGCCATCCGCGACTGGGTGCTGGACAAGCGCGACGACGACACCAGCTTCGAGAGCACGCCCTACGACGTCTCCATCATCGGCGACTACAACATCGGCGGCGATGCCTGGTCCTCGCGCATCCTGCTCGAGGAAATGGGCCTGCGCGTGGTCGCGCAGTGGTCCGGCGACGGCACGATTTCCGAGATGGAACTGACACCCAAGGTCAAGCTCAACCTGGTGCACTGCTACCGCTCGATGAACTACATCTCGCGGCACATGGAAGAGAAGTACGGCATCCCATGGATGGAGTACAACTTCTTCGGCCCGACCAAGACCGCCGAGTCGCTGCGGGCCATCGCCGAGCATTTCGACGACAGCATCAAGGCCAAGTGCGAGCAAGTGATCGCCAAGTACCAGCCGGAGTGGGAGGCGGTGATCGCCAAGTATCGCCCGCGCCTGGAAGGCAAGCGCGTGATGCTCTACGTCGGCGGCCTGCGTCCGCGCCACGTGATCGGCGCCTACGAGGACCTGGGCATGGAAGTGGTCGGCACCGGCTACGAGTTCGGCCACAACGACGACTACGACCGCACCCTCAAGGAAATGGGCAACGCCACGCTGCTCTACGACGACGTCACCGGCTACGAGTTCGAGGAGTTCGTCAAGCGCATCAAGCCCGACCTGATCGGTTCCGGCATCAAGGAAAAGTACATCTTCCAGAAGATGGGCATTCCCTTCCGGCAGATGCACTCCTGGGATTATTCCGGCCCGTACCACGGCTTCGACGGCTTCGCCATCTTCGCCCGTGACATGGACATGACCCTGAACAACCCGTGCTGGAAGAAGCTGCAGGCGCCCTGGCAGAAGGCCGAGGAATCGGCCGAGAAGGTCGCCGCCAGCGCCTGATGGTCCGCAGTCGTACGCAACGTCCGCGGCGGCCGGCGCAGGCCGGTCGCCGCCGATATCCGTGATCGCCGTTCACAGATGAGTGAGGCGAAGGAGAGAGTCATGAGCCAGCAAGTCGATAACATCAAACCCAGCTATCCGCTGTTCCGCGACGAAGAGTACAAGGACATGCTCGCGCGCAAGCGCGACGCCTTCGAAGAGAAGCATCCGCAGGACAAGATCGACGAAGTCTTCCAGTGGACCACCACCCAGGAATACCAGGAACTCAACTTCCAGCGCGAAGCCCTGACCGTCAACCCGGCCAAGGCCTGCCAGCCGCTGGGTTCGGTACTCTGCGCCCTGGGCTTCGAGAAGACCATGCCCTACGTGCACGGCTCGCAGGGGTGCGTGGCCTACTTCCGCACCTACTTCAACCGCCACTTCAAGGAGCCGGTGTCCTGCGTGTCCGACTCCATGACCGAGGACGCAGCGGTGTTCGGCGGCCAGCAGAACATGAAGGACGGCCTGGCCAACTGCAAGGCCACCTACAAGCCGGACATGATCGCCGTGTCCACCACCTGCATGGCCGAGGTCATCGGCGACGACCTCAACGCCTTCATCAACAACTCGAAGAAGGAGGGCTTCATCCCCGAGGACTACCCGGTCCCCTATGCCCACACCCCGAGCTTCGTCGGCAGCCACGTCACCGGCTGGGACAACATGTTCGAGGGCATTGCCCGCTACTTCACCCTCAATCACATGGACGACAAGGTGGTCGGTAGCAACCACAAGATCAATGTCGTTCCCGGCTTCGAGACCTACCTGGGCAACTTCCGCGTGATCAAGCGCATGCTCAAGGAAATGGACGTCGGCTACAGCCTGCTCTCCGATCCGGAAGAAGTGCTCGATACCCCGGCCGACGGCCAGTTCCGCATGTACTCCGGCGGCACCACCCAGGACGAGATCAAGGATGCGCCCAACGCCCTGAACACCCTGCTGCTGCAACCCTGGCAGCTGGAAAAGACCAGGAAGTTCGTCGAAGGCACCTGGAAGCACGAGACGCCCAAGCTGAGCATCCCCATGGGCCTGGACTGGACCGACGAGTTCCTGATGAAGGTCAGCGAGATCAGCGGCCAGCCGATCCCCGAAAGCCTGGCCAAGGAGCGCGGTCGCCTGGTCGACATGATGACCGACTCGCACACCTGGCTGCACGGCAAGCGCTTCGCGCTGTGGGGCGATCCGGATTTCGTCATGGGCATGGCCAAGTTCCTCCTGGAGCTGGGCGCCGAGCCGGTGCACATCCTCGCCCACAACGGCAACAAGCGCTGGAAGAAGGCCATGGACGCGATCCTGGAGTCCTCGCCCTACGGCAAGAACTGCACCGTGTACATCGGCAAGGACCTCTGGCACATGCGCTCGCTGGTGTTCACCGACAAGCCGGACTTCATGATCGGCAACAGCTACGGCAAGTTCATCCAGCGCGACACGCTGCACAAGGGCAAGGAGTTCGAGGTGCCGCTGATCCGTCTCGGCTTCCCGATCTTCGACCGCCACCACCTGCATCGCCAGACCACCCTGGGCTACGAAGGCGCCATGCAGATACTGACCACCCTCGTCAACGCCGTGCTCGAGCGCCTCGACGACGAGACCCGCGGCATGCAGAGCACCGACTACAACTACGACCTGGTTCGTTGACCGCGAGCGGGGAGGGCGACCTCCCCATCCTGGCCGGCCGGCGCACCGCAATGGTCGTCGGCCGGCCAGCCCTATTTTCAGGAAGCCTCCCATGCCCAGTGTCATGATCAGCCGCAACAAGAATGGCCAGCTGACCTTCTACATCGCCAAGAAGGACCAGGAAGAAATCGTCGTCAGCCTGGAACACGACAGCCCCGAGCGCTGGGGCGGCGAAGTCGCCCTGGCCGATGGCTCCAGCTACTACCTCGAACCCCTCTCGCGCCGCCGAAACTGCCGATCACCCTGCGCGCCAAACGGGCCGGCGAGGGCTGAACGATGGCGCCCAGCAACGGACGGGCTCCGCTGCCGGCTCACCTGGCCCTGCGCATCGCCCTGGCCGCGCGCGAGCTGAACGGCGTGGATACCGGGCAACTGCTGCGCACCCTGCTCAGCGTCACCGGCGAGCCGATCACCGAAGCGCGACTGGCCAGGCTGCGCCTAAACCGCCTGCGCAACCGCCTGCTGAGCAGCGTCGACGGGCCGCCGCCGGCGCTCAGCGAGCGGCAATTGCAGCGTGCGCTCGGCCTGCTCAAGGGGCGTGGCGTGCGGATGCCCGAGGAACCGTTGCCGGCCATCGAGCCCTATCGCGAAGGCGAGTTGCCGGATTCGATCCGCATCGCCTGCACCTCCGACGGCGGCGAGCGCCTGGACGGCAGCTTCGGCAGCTGCGCGCGCTTTCTCGTCTACCAGATCTCGCCGAGCGCCAGCCGCCTGGTCGACCTGCGCGAGCCGGGGCCGGTCGCGCCCCACGAAGATCGCCATGCCCGCCGCGCCGAACTGCTGCACGACTGCCAGCTGCTCTACACCCTGAGCATCGGCGGGCCGGCGGCGGCCAAGGTGATTCGCGTCGGCACCCACCCGGTCAAGGTCATGCGGCCGATCCCGGCCCGCGAGATCGTCGAGGAACTGCAACAGGTACTGGCCAGCGCGCCGCCGCCCTGGCTGGCCAAGGCCATGGGCAGCGAGCCGGCCCCCCGCGTTTCCACGTCTGAAAGAGAGGACACCCCATGATCAGCCAGACCCAGCTCGACGCGGTCATCCGCCAGGCCGAGAACGCTCCGTTGGACGAGGCGCTGCTCGCCAGGCTGCGCAGCGAGCACCCTGGCATCCACTTCACCTGCTGCATGGACGACGACGTGGTGGCCAATGCCAAGCCGGTTGCCGAGCGGCCGGGGTTCAACGTCTACCTGGTCAACTCCAGCCAGCACTGCTCGGTGCTGAGCAACGACCTGGACGCCGCCTCGGGCATCGTCCTGGCCGAAGTCATCGCCGATTAGAGAGCACCCATGCACAACGACGGTAGCGAGGACATCACCCCCCTGGCGGACTGCCGCGATTGCAGCTTTCGCGGCGACCTGCTGCCCAGCGGCCGCTGCACGCCGGGCGACCGCTGCGTGGCGATCCACAGCGGCCGGCAGATCGACCGTTTCTTCCGGCAGAATCCGCAGCTGGCCGTGCACTACCTGGCCGATCCGTTCTGGGAGCGGCGCGCCATCGCCGTGCGCTACGCCCCGGTGGAGGCGCTGCTGCCGATGATCCACGACGTCGACGAAGCGGTGCGCCGTGCCGTCGCCTACCGCCTGCCGCGCGAGCGCCTGGGCGAACTCATGCGCGACCCGGATCGGGAAGTGCGCATCACCGTCGCCGACCGCCTGCCGGCCGAGCAACTGGAACGGATGGCTGCCGACCCGGATTACCTGGTGCGCGCCTACGTAGTCCAGCGCATAGCCCCGGGGCGGCTGTTCCGCTTCATCCGCGACGAGGACCGCCAGGTGCGCAAGTTCGTCGCACAGCGCCTGCCCGAGGAAAGCCTCGGACTGATGGTCACCGACCCCGAACCGGAAGTCCGCCGCCTGGTCGCCGCGCGCCTGCATGGCGAGGACGTGCTGGAAATGCTCCACGACCCCGACTGGACGGTACGCCTGGCCGCCGTGGAAAACGCCCCGCTCGACGCCCTGCGCGAGCTGAACGAAGACGATCCCGAAGTCCGGAACGCGATCGAAGAGCGATTGGGTAGGTTGGGTTGAGGTAGGTTGGGTGGGGCCGCCGAGGTTGAGCTCCGCGAAGCCCAACGAGCGAGGCATCGGGTAACACAATCGTTACGGCGTTGAGCTTCGGCACGTCGGAGATTCGCCTTGGTTCCGGTGTGATGTTGGGCTTCGCCGCTTCGCGGCTCAACCCAACCTACGGGTTCGGTGCCAGTCGTAGGTTGGGTTGAGCTCCGCGAAGCCCAACGAGCTGGCACCGGGCAACGCAATCGTTATGGCGTTGAGCTTCGGCGCGTCGGAGGTTCGCTTTGGCCCCGGCGTGATGTTGGGCTTCGTCGCTTCGCGTCTCAACCCAACCTACGTCGTGCCCCGTCGTAACTGTCCAACTCTGACGTAGGTTGGGTTGAGCCTGCGAAGCCCAACGAGCGAGGCGTCGGACAACGCACTCGTCGCGGCGTTGAGCTTCGGCGCATCGGAGGTCCGCTTTGGCCCCGGAGTGATGTTGGGCTTCGCCGCTCCGCGGCCCAGCGGAGCGCCGCCCGACCCAACCTACGTGTTTCACCCAACCACCGGGCCTCAATCCCAACGTACGTGGATCGACCCCGCCGCACACACCTCACCTCCCCAATCGACCGGTATCGCTCTGTTTCTGATGTAACGATGAATCGAGGAATACGGCCAATCGGCGGCGCGTGAAACGTGCCCATGCTTGACCGGATTGAAATGGATGTAATCGATGTGCCGCTGCAGATCCTCTTCGTCCCGGATCCGGTGCTCCCAATAGCGCCGTTGCCAGACGGCGCGCTCACGTTTGCGTCGGCGCGACAACGGAATCGCCTCGTATGCGGGCAGGCGACGGGAGAAGCTGCTCTTGATCAACGCCCAGCGCAGCGGGTAGTCGGCATCGCCCTCGGGCAGTCGCCATACGGCGTGCAGGTGATCCGGCAACACCACCTGCGCGACGATCTCGAACGGATGTCGGGCCTTTACCAGGCGAAAGGCGGCGCGAAGCGCGTCGATATGCTCGGTGAGCAGGCACTGGCTGCGATCGGCCAGCCCGAGGGTGAAAAAGAACGTGCCGCCCGGCACGAAAGCGCGTCGATAGTGCATCTCATCGTCCTTGATGAATTGACGTCGCGAAGCGTAAAGCAGCCCGTCAGCGCAAAAACGTGATCCCTACCGCTTGGTTGGAACGTAGGTTGGGTGGGGGCGCCTAGCCTTCGCTTCGCGAAGCCCAACGAGCGCGGCGTCGGGCAGCGGATTCGTCGTGTGGCGTTATTCGGCTCCGGTGTGATGTTGGGCTTCGCCGCTACGCGGCTCAGGCTACGCGCCCCGCCCCAACCTACGATGCGACAGTTGAATCCTTTGTTGCAAACCCCACATCCGGGGGCTTTTGCGACAAGGCGGTTTATCAATAAATCCTTTTTAAACAATGAGTTAATTTTTGGTACAGGCATTGCACCCACCTCGTTGCGCATGACCACGACGACCGGAGGGTGCGATGAAAGCCAAGGACATTGCCGAGCTGCTCGACGAGCCCGCCTGCACGCACAACAAGAAGGAGAAGTCCGGCTGCGCCAAGCCGACGCCGGGCGCCACCGATGGTGGCTGCGCCTTCGACGGCGCGCAGATCGCGCTGCTGCCGATCGCCGACGTGGCGCACATCGTCCATGGGCCGATCGCCTGCGCCGGCAGTTCCTGGGACAACCGCGGCACCCGCTCCAGCGGCCCGCAGTTGTACCGCATCGGCATGACCACCGATCTCTCCGAGCAGGACGTGATCATGGGACGCGCCGAGAAGCGCCTGTTCCACGCCATCCGCCAGGCGGTGGAGAGCTACGCGCCGCCGGCGGTGTTCGTCTACAACACCTGCGTGCCGGCGCTGATCGGCGACGACCTCGATGCCGTGTGCAAGGCCGCCAGCGAGCATTTCGCCACCCCGGTGGTGCCGGTGGACGGCGCCGGCTTCTACGGCACCAAGAACCTCGGCAACCGCATCGCCGGCAATGCCATGGTCAAGCACGTGATCGGCACCCGTGAGCCCGACCCACTGCCGGCCGGCAGCGAGCGCGCCGGCATTCGTGTGCACGACGTCAACCTGATCGGCGAATACAACATCGCCGGCGAGTTCTGGCACGTGCTGCCGCTGCTCGACGAGCTGGGCCTGCGCGTGCTCTGCACGCTGTCGGGCGATGCGCGTTTTCGCGAGGTGCAGACCATGCACCGCGCCGAGGTGAATATGATGGTCTGCTCCAAGGCCATGCTCAACGTCGCGCGCAAGCTGCAGGAGCGCTTCGGCACGCCCTGGTTCGAGGGCAGTTTCTACGGCATCACCGACACCTCGCAGGCGCTGCGCGACTTCGCCCGGCTGATCGGCGATGCCGACCTCGCCTCGCGCACCGAAGCGCTGATCGCGCGCGAGGAAGCGAAGATTCGCGCGGCGCTGGAGCCTGGCGCGAACGCCTGGCCGGCAAGCGCGTGCTGCTCTACACCGGCGGGGTCAAGTCCTGGTCGGTGATCTCCGCGCTGCAGGACCTGGGCATGAAGGTAGTCGCCACCGGCACCAAGAAATCCACCGAGGAGGACAAGGCGCGCATCCGCGAGCTGATGGGCGACGACGTCAAGATGCTCGACGAGGGCAATCCGCGCGCGCTGTTGCGCACGGTGGAGGAATACCGCGCCGACATCCTCATCGCCGGCGGCCGCAACATGTACACCGCGCTCAAGGGGCGCATCCCCTTCCTCGACATCAACCAGGAACGCGAATTCGGCTATGCCGGCTACGACGGCATGCGGGAACTGGTGCGCCAGCTGTGCCTGACCCTCGAGAGCCCGGTGTGGCCGGCGGTGCGCCAGCCGGCGCCGTGGGAGCGGCCCGTCGCGTCGGCCGAGGCACAACCCCGTACGCTGGCGAACGCCTGAGGAGGTCGCGATGGCACAGATCATCAACCGCAACAAGGCGCTGGCGGTCAGCCCGCTGAAGGCCAGCCAGACCATGGGCGCCGCGCTGGCCTTCCTCGGCCTGGCGCGCAGCATGCCGCTGCTGCACGGTTCGCAGGGCTGCACGGCGTTCGCCAAGGTGTTCTTCGTCAGGCACTTCCGCGAGCCGGTGCCGTTGCAGACCACGGCGATGGATCAGGTCAGCTCGGTGATGGGCGCCGACGAGAACGTGGTCGAGGCGCTGCGCACCATTTGCGACAAGCAACATCCAGCGGTGATCGGCCTGCTCAGCACCGCGCTGGCGGAGACCCAGGGCTGCGACCTGCACAGCGCCGTGCATCAGTTCCGCCGCGAATATCCCGAGTACGGCGACGTGGCCGTGGTGTCGGTGAACAGCCCGGACTTCAGCGGTTGCTTCGAGAGCGGTTTCGCCGCCGCGCTCAAGGCGATGATCGAGGCGCTGGTGCCCGAGCGCCGTGACCAGGTCGGCCAGCGGCCGCGCCAGGTCAACGTGCTGTGCAGCGCCAGCCTGACACCCGGCGACCTGGAATTCGTCGCCGAGAGCATCGAGAGCTTCGGCCTGCGGCCGTTGCTGATCCCCGACCTGTCCGGCTCGCTGGACGGCCATCTCGACGAGGCAGCCTTCAACCCGCTGACCACCGGCGGGCTGACCCTCGACGAGTTGGCCAGTGCCGGGCAGAGCGCCGCCACCCTGGTGATCGGCCAGAGCCTGACTGCCGCCGCCGATGCGCTGGCCGCCCGCAGCGGCGTACCGGACCGGCGTTTCGGCCTGCTGCTGGGCCTGGAGGCGGTGGATGCCTGGCTGATGGCGCTGAGCGAGATCAGCGGCAACCCGGTGCCGGAGCGCTGGCAGCGCCAGCGCCGGCAACTGCAGGACGCCATGCTCGATACCCATTTCATGCTCGGCGACGCGCGTCTGGGCATCGCCGCCGACCCCGATCTGCTGCTCGGTTTCGCCACCCTGGCGCGCGGCATGGGCGCGCAACTGGTGGCTGCCGTGGTGCCGGCGCGCGCGCCGGCGTTGGCCGATGCGCCGCTGGCGCGCATCCAGGTCGGTGACCTGGAGGACTTGGAGCAGGCCGCCCGCGACGGTGGTGCCAACTGCTGCTCGGCAACAGCCATGCGCTGGCCAGCGCCGACCGCCTGGGCATTCCGCTGCTGCGCGTGGGCTTTCCGCAGTACGACCTGCTGGGCGGCTTCCAGCGCTGCTGGAGCGGTTACCGGGCCAGCGCGCAGGCGCTGTTCGACCTGGCCAACCTGCTCACCGAACACCATCAGGGTATCGCGCCGTATCGCTCGATCTATGCGCAGAAGCCCGCCTCCGACCATTCGCAATGGAGCCACTGAGCCATGGCCAGCCCCATCCGACAACTGCAGGTACTCGACGGCGAGAACGACGGCACGCTGCTCAAGGTGGCCTTCGCCTCGTCCGATCGGCGCACGGTCGACCAGCATTTCGGTTCGTCGCGGTCGTTCGTGTTCTACGGCATCGACCCCGAGCGGGCCGAGCTGCAATCGGTGGTGGAGTTCGGCGAGCTCGACCAGGACGGCAACGAGGACAAGCTGGCGGCCAAGCTGGAACTGCTCGATGGCTGCATCGCGGTGTACTGCCGCGCCTGCGGCGCCTCGGCGGTACGCCAGCTGCTGGCGATCGGCGTGCAGCCGGTCAAGGTCAGCGAGGCCGAGGGCATCGCCGAACTGATCGAAACGCTGCAGGCCGAGCTGCGCGAAGGCCCTTCGGCCTGGCTGGCCAAGGCGATCCGGCGTACCCGTGGCACGCCGGACCAGCAACGTTTCGAGGCCATGGCCGGCGAGGCCTGGGACGAATAGCCCGACACCCGCAATCGAGGACAGCGTTATGTATGCAGAAGAACAACAGGCGGTCGTGCGCGACGACGACCCGGCCCTGCAGGACCCGGTGATCAAGCAGATGGTGGTGCAACTGCGCGCCATGGACAGCTACGGCACCTACGACACCTGGAGCGACGCGCGGGTGCTCGACCCGCTGGTGCTGACCCGCGAGCGGCGCCGGGCGATCCCCATCGTCGGCGATCCGGACGAGGTCACCCTGTCGCGGGTCAAGGCCTTCTACAACGCCCTGGCGCAGATGATCGAGCGCGAGACCGGGCTGCTCGCGGTACCGGTGATCAACATCACCCACGAGGGCTTCGGCCGCGCGCTGATCCTGGTCGGCAAGCTGGTGGCGCTGGACAAGACCCTGCGCGACGTCCACCGCTTCGGCTTCGAATCGCTCGAGGCGTTGTCGCTCGACGCGCAGAAGCTGCTGGGCAAGGCGACCGCGCTGGTCGCCGAGCACCGTGCGGTCGCCGAGTTGTAAGAGGAGGCGAGCCGATGACTGAAGAGGAACTCAAGGCGTTGAAGAAGGAAGTCAGCCAGAAGAAGCGCATCGCCACCGAATGGGCGTCGCAGATCCACGACCTGGTCGAGGACCGGCTGCTGATCGATTACCGGCAATTGCCGGAACTGGCGACGCAGGCACACCAGGCCTGCCTCGACTGGGCCGAGGCCAACGCCCGGCTGGAAGCGGCCGGCAACGCCTGACCACCAATACAGAGCGGGCCCGAGCCCGCCGTATCCCTAACCGTAGGCCGCCGCCATGCCATTGGCGGGCAGGAGATGACAGATGGAAGCAGTGATAACCGGGCGTACGCGCGGTGGCGCCGAATGGGTGCCGCAGTTCGTCACCGCCGTCGATGCGCAGAAGTGCATCGGTTGCGGACGTTGCTACAAGGTGTGCCCGCGCGACGTGTTCGAGCTGGTGGAGCGCTCCGGCATGGTGGACGAAGACGACGACCTCTACGACGAGGACGACGAGATGATGGTCATGGCCATCGCCGACGGCCTCGACTGCATCGGCTGCAAGGCCTGTGCGGCGGTTTGCCCGAAACAATGCCATACCCATCAGGCCCTGGCCGGTTGAGGAGCTGCTGACATGCCAAGACCCGACTACCACATCTTCCTCTGCCTGCAGCGCCGCGCCGAGGGGCACCCGCGCGGCAGTTGTGCTGCGAAGGGCGGCGAAGCCCTGTTCGACGCCTTCTCCCAGGCCCTGATCCGGCGCAACCTGATCGGCCGCATCGCCTTGACCGGCACCGGCTGCCTGGGGCCCTGCCAGGCCGGCGCCAATGTGCTGATCTACCCGGGCGCATTGATGTACAGCTGGGTGGAGCCGGCGGACGCCGACACCATCCTCACGCATCTGCTCGAAGGCGAGCCCTTCGCCGACAAGCTGACCCCCGCGGAGCTCTGGTGAGGCATGGGTGAGGTGCTGTTGCTGGAGCCCGAACGGGCGTTCTTTTCCGACCGCACACCGACCGGGCTGCGCTACCTGTTGAACAGCGCGCGCGGCCTCGAGCATCCGGCGGCGGTCGAAGCCCTGCTGTTGGAGGCCCGGCGGCGCTGGAGCGAGGAGCCGGACGCGCATGTCGGCCTGTACAAGTTCTACTTTCTCCAGGCCCGCTACGCGGAGGCCGAAGCCGCCGTGTGGGAAGCTCTGCGGCGGGCTGCGGCCTGTGCCGGCTTCAGTCGCAACTACCGGCGCCTGCACCCTGCCAGCGCCGACTGGCAGACGCGCCGTGGTGCCACGCGGTTGTACCTGTTCAGCCTCAAGGCACTGGGCGTGATCCGCCTGCGCCGTGGCAAGGTGGACAATGCACGGCGGGTGCTGGAGAAGCTGCTGGAGTTGGATCCAGGCGATGAAATAGGTGGTGAGGCGTTCCTGCAGATCGCCCGCGCCTTTGAAGAGGAAAGCTGATGGAACTGTCGTTCGAAGCGCGCCTGCACGCGGCGAAGCCGCTGTTTGGCGAAATCCAGAATGCCCTGCAGGCCTGCCTGCAGCGTGCGGCGATCAGGTTGCAACTGCCTGCCGACGGTGAGCCGACCCGCAGCGAAGTGCGGGTCGATCCGTTCGATCGCAGCGAATGCTTCTACAGCGAATGGCGCAGCACCCATGGTGACTTCCTGGGCAGCATGCAGATCAATGGCGACGGACAGGTCTACGCCGAATTCGACGTGCTGCTGGCGCACCCGCACAAGCCCGCCTGGATGGTGGAGGCGGTAGCCGCCTGGGGCTGGCCGGGTGCGCTGAAGAGCGAGTTGCGTCTGCTGCCGGCGCTCGAACATGAATGAGCTCTACGACTGGCTGCTGGCCCGCGCCGCGCAAACGCAGGCGGTCGAGCATCTGTGCCTGGGGCTGAACTGGACGCTGGCCGAAATCGATGGCACCCAGGGTTTCGCCTTCAGTCCGCGTCAGGTGCCGCGCACGCTCGGCTGGTCGGGCACGCTCGCTGGCCAGAGCAATGCCGCGCTGCTGCCCTGGCTGCTCTCATGGAACGGCGCCGAAGCCGCGGTCGGCCTGGCCGTGCTCAACGCCAGCGTCAATACCCCTGCTGGCTGCCAGCACGAGGCGCTGGCGCTGCGCGCGGAGGCACCGGGGCACCTGCAGGTGTTCGCGCATTTCCGTCCGCGCCTGGCGGGCCGACGGGTCGTGGTGATCGGCCATTATCCCGGCCTCGAGCGGCTCTGGCAGGACCAACCCTACCAATGCCTGGAGCGCCAACTGCAGGAGGGCGACCTGCCCGATTGCGCCGCCGAGTACCTGCTGCCCGAGGCCGACTGGGTATTCGTCAGTGCCAGCAGCATCGCCAACAAGACCTTGCCGCGCCTGCTCGAGCTGTCGCGCCAGGCGCAGGTGGTGTTGATGGGGCCGAGCCTGCCTTGGCTCGAAGGCTGGCGGCGCTTCGGCGTGGACTACCTGGCCGGCGTCCGCGTGGTCGATCCCGCTGGCGTGCGACGAGTGGTCGCCGAAGGTGGCGGTACGCGCCTGTTCGCCGGGCCAGTGGAATACGCCTTGCTGGCGCTCGACAAATGATGGAGCCACAAGCGAGCGGCAGGCTGGACTGGCGGGTAGTGATCTGTCACAAGCACCCGGTCAGCGCGCGCCTGCATTTCCTGGTGCCGCAGCGCGGCGGGGTGGTGCTGCCGCAGCCGCTTCCAGCCCTCACGGTATTCGCCGAAACCCCGGGACAGGGCGATCTGCTGGTCCACCCGGCCAGTGCCCTGCGCAGCCTGCAGCGCGAACTGGGGATCGAGAAGCCGCTGGAGTTGGTGGCCGATTACCGGGTCGACCTCGAAGTGGCGGGCGGGATTCTGCCGGTATTTCTCGCCGCACTGGACGGGCACGACCTGTGCCGGGCGGCCATCGGAACCCATTGGATCGAGCTGACGCAGAGCATCGGCATGCCCTGGCTGGATCGCGAACTGCTCAGGCGGGCCTACGAAGTACTGATCGGGTGAAGCGTAGGCGCGTGGATCGGGCGGTCGCCTAGCCTGATTTCCAGACATATGGACGCCACCCATCCTACTGCACTGAAAAGCATCGCCCCGAGGGCGGGCCTCCCACAAAAGCAGCCAGCAGCACCGAGCCCCCGTGGGAGCGCCCTAGCGGCGATGCAGGCCGGTAGGCCTGCCAAAGACTGAAAAGCATCGCCGCGGGGTCGGGCCTCCACAAAAGCAGTCCCGTAGGGTGGGCCGGGTGGCGTTCCGCTTCAGCCCACCAATTCCAATGGGCGTCATCGAGGTGGGCTGAAGCCCACCCTACTGCTGCGTGCCGAAATGTAACGTCGTGACGGATGCACGGACCGATGGCTGACGTGTTGGCAATCAGCCACCTCCCGCACCTCAGGCGCGCAGCAGTGCCTTGGCCATCTTCGGCGACAGCTGGGCTTCGCTGAATTGCGGCTCGTTCGGCGGGTAGAGCAGGTCCTCGATGATGCTGTAGCCGTGTTCCTTGCCGAGGGCGATCACGTCGCGGACCTTTTCACAGGCCTTGAGTTTTTCGCCGAGCGCCGGGTCGTTCAGGGCTTGGTTCGAGAAGGCTTGGATTTCCTTGATGGACATAGGGTTCTCTCTGTTGCGATGACTGGAACCAGCGCCGAACGGCTGGCGAGGCATGCCATAGCAACATCGATGCCTGAGATCATTCCATTTAATATCAATGGCTTATGAGGTTTTGACGGGCTGCCGATTGTCGTATTGGCGACAATCGGACAACAGCCGGGCTCAACCCAGCAGGGCCACGGCCTTGATCTGTGCCCACAGCGGCAGCCCGGGAGCGATGCCCAACTGGTCGGCCGAGCGGCGAGTGATGCGCGCCAGCAGCGGCGTGCCGCCGGCATCCAGGCGCACCAGCACGTGGGCCGGGGTGTCTGCCGCGGCCAGCGCTTCGACTCGCGCCGGCAGCAGGTTGGTGATGCTGCTGCCCTCGGCACGGGTCAGCGCCAGGCTGACGTCGCGGGCATGCACGCGAAAGCGCAGGCGCTGGCCGAGCGCTTCCGGCCGCTGCGCCACCAGCACCTCGCCGCCGGGGAAGGTCAGGCGGGTCAGGTGGTAGGCGTCGTCGTGTTCGGCCACGTGGGATTCGACCACCACGCCGGCGTCCTCGCCGAGGGCGGTGGGCAGGTCCAGTCGTGCCAGGGTTTCGCGCAGGCCGCCGGCGGCTACCGCCCGGCCCTGGTCGAGCAACACCACGTGATCGGCCAGCCGCGCCACTTCGTCCGGCGAATGGCTGACGTAGAGCACCGGGATGTCGAGTTCGTCGTGCAGGCGTTCCAGGTAGGGCAGGATTTCGTTCTTGCGCTTGAGGTCCAGCGCCGCCAGCGGTTCGTCCATCAGCAGCAGGCGCGGGCTGGTGAGCAGGGCGCGGGCGATGCCGACGCGCTGGCGCTCACCCCCGGACAGCGTTCCCGGCAGGCGCTCCAGCAGGTGCTCGATACCCAGCAGCTTCACCACATGGTCCCAGTCCACCCGGCGCTGGGCGGCCTTGACCCGACGCAGGCCGTATTCCAGGTTGCGCCGTGCCGTGAGGTGCGGGAACAGGCTGGCTTCCTGGAATACATAACCCAGGGCGCGCTCGTGCGTCGGGACGAACAGCCCGCGCGCACTGTCCTGCCAGCGTTCGCCGTTGACTTCCAGGTACGCCTCGCCGGCGCGCTCCAGGCCGGCGACGCAGCGCAGGCAGGTGGTCTTGCCCGAGCCCGAATGGCCGAACAGCGCCGTCACGCCGCGGCCAGGCAGGGCGAGGTCGACGTCCAGTTCGAAGCCGGGCCAGGTCAGGCGGAAGCGGGCGTGGATCTGCCCGGCGGTTGGTGAGTCGTTCATGCACGAGTCCCTTCAATTGAGGCCGGACTTGAAACGGCGGCTGGAGTACAGCGCCAGCAGCACGCAGAAGGAGAACGCCAGCATGCCGCCGGCCAGCCAGTGGGCCTGGGCGTACTCCATGGCCTCGACGTGATCGAAGATCTGTACCGAGACCGTGCGGGTGACGCCGGGGATGTTGCCGCCGATCATCAACACCACGCCGAACTCGCCGACGGTATGGGCGAAGCCGAGGATCGAGGCGGTGACGAAGCCCGGCCTGGCCAGCGGCAGCACTACGCTGAAGAAAGTGTCCCAGGGACTGGCGCGCAGGGTGGCGGCTACCTCCAGCGGGCGCTCGCCGATGGCTTCGAAGGCGTTCTGCAGGGGTTGCACGACGAAGGGCATGGAATAGAGCACCGAGCCCACCACCAGACCGGCGAAGGTGAAGGGCAGCAGACCCAGGCCGAGGCTCTGGGTCAGCTGGCCAACCAGGCCGTTAGGGCCCATGGCGGTGAGCAGATAGAAACCCAGCACGGTCGGCGGCAGCACCAGTGGCAGTGCCACCACTGCGCCGAGCGGCCCCTTGAGCGGCGAATGGGTACGCGCCAGCCACCATGCCAGCGGCGTGCCGATCAGCAACAGCAGTGCGGTGGTGAGGCTGGCCAGCTTGAAGGTCAGCCAGATCGCTGCGAAATCGACGCTGTCGAGCATCATCGCGGTTCAGTCCAGCTCATAGCCGTAGGCGCGAATCAGCGCGGCGGCGGTATCGCCCCTGAGGTAGTCGAGCAGCGCCTGTGCCGCCGGGTTGCCCTCGCCATGGCGAAGCAGCAGGGCGTCCTGGCGGATCGGCGCGTGCTGGTCGGCCGGCACCACCCAGGCCGAGCCGCGGGCGATGCGACCGTCCTCGGTCACCTGGGACAGCGCGACGAAGCCCAGCTCGGCATTGCCACTGGCGACGAACTGGTGGGCCTGGGCGATGTTCTCGCCCTGCACGAAGCGTGGCTGCAGCCGTTCGCGCAGGCCCAGGCGCTCGAGGGCTTCCAGTGCTGCGGCGCCGTAGGGGGCGGTTTTGGGATTGGCCAGGGCCAGGTGACGGAAGTCGCCGTCGGCGAGGATGCGCCCCTGCGGATCGACATAACCCTCGCGCGCCGACCACAGCACCAGGCTGCCGATGGCATAGGTGAAGCGGCTACCGGCGACGCCGGAACCCTCGTCCTCGAGTCGTGCCGGTGTACTGTCGTCGGCCGCCAGCAGGATGTCGAAAGGCGCGCCATTGTTGATTTGCGCATAGAACTTGCCGGTGGCGCCGAAGGCCAGCACGGCGCGGTGGCCGGTGTCGCGGGTGAAGGCGGCGGCGATTTTCTGCATCGGCGCGGTGAAGTTGGCCGCCACGGCCACCTGCACGTCGTCGGCGATGGCGGTTAGTGGCAGGCAGAGCAGCAGGGCGGCGCAGAAACGGCGGACGGGGTGCATGGCGACTCCTTTCAATCGACGGCGATGATGACGTGGGATGCTTGATCAGCGCGGTGCAGGGCTGGCCCAGGGCCAGGCCGAGCTCTTCGGCGCTCTCGTTGGTGATCACGGCGCTGAGGGTGCGGTTGCCCGGCAGCAGCAGCTTGACCTCGCAGTTCACCGCGCCCGGCATCAGCGCGCTGATGGTGCCGGTGAGGCGATTGCGGGCGCTGATCTTCACGTCAGGATCGGGCGAGAGCAGCACGAAGCTGGCCTTGATCAGCGCCATGGCGGTATTGCCGGGCGCCAACTGCAGTTCGTCGATGCTGTCGTTGGTCAGCGTGGCGCTGATGCACAGGCCTGCGCCGATGTCCAGGCGCAGGCTGCCGTTGACGGCCCCCTTGTCGACGGCGGTGATACGGCCGCGGAATTGATTGCGTGCGCTGGTCTTCATGGCGATGGCCCTCAGCAGCCGGTCGATGTCGTCGAAGCCTTCGATGCCCTCGGCGACCTGGGCGAGAAAGCGCTCGTATTCGGCCTGCATGCGCCGCCATACGTGGAGCATCTCGCGGCCGAAGTCGGTCAGGCGCGTGCCGCCGCCCTGGGCGCCGCCGGCAGAGCAGATCACCAACGGCCGCTCGGACAGGTTGTTCATGGCATCCACTGCATCCCAGGCGGCCTTGTAGCTCAGCTTGATGGCCTTGGCGGCGCGGCTGATGGAACCGGTGGCCTCGATCTGCTCCAGCAGGTCGATGCGCTTGCCGCCCAGATAGCCTTTCTCGCCCCGGTTGAACCAGAGCTGGCCGTCGATGCGCAGGGGTAGGTCCGCTTCGTTCATGTCGTTTCCTCGGGCTCCGGCTCTGGGCCTGGAGCAAGCAAGAATGCATCCAGGCCTGTGTTTTCAAATAAATCCATGAAAATCAATAAGTTAATGCTTTCATGAACGCCCCCTGAGCTGTCTGGAAGATGACATTGTGTGATTCGCTATATCGTTTTGTATATAGCGCTACAGAGGTATTCCGGCCAGCCGGAGGAACCGCGGCCTGGTGTGTCGCAAAGCCGACATTGCGCGCCATGCGTACCGTTCGCGACAGCGGGAAGGTCGTGCGATGAATCTATATGTATTTGAAAAATAATTGTTTTTCAGCTTGGCAAGGCTGGGCATGGGCGTTGCAGAAGTACCTGTGCCGGGTGGCCAGATCGCCGCCACAGCCGAGGAGACATGCCGATGATTACCCTGACTGAAAGCGCCAAGAGTGCGATTAACCGCTTCATCAGCAACGCCGACAAACCCACCGCCGGCTTGCGCATCCGCGTCGAGGGCGGCGGCTGTGCGGGGCTGAAGTACAGCCTGAAGCTGGAAGAGCAAGGCCTCGACGGGGACCAGCAGGTCGACTGCGGCGCCTTCACCGTGCTGATAGACGACGCCAGCGCACCGCTGCTCGACGGCGTGACCATGGACTTCGTCGACAGCATGGAAGGCAGCGGCTTCACCTTCGTCAACCCGAACGCCAGCAGCGGTTGCAGCTGCGGCAAGTCCTTCGCCTGCTAAGCGCCATTCGAGGCGGCCGGCCACGACCGGCCACCCAGCATTCACCGGGAGATCAGCCGTCATGTGGGATTATTCGGAAAAGGTCAAAGAACACTTCTACAACCCGAAGAACGCCGGCGCCGTGGCCGAGGCCAATGCCGTCGGTGACGTCGGCTCGCTGAGCTGCGGCGATGCCCTGCGGCTGTCGCTGAAGGTCGATCCGGACACCGACGTGATTCTCGACGCCGGCTTCCAGACTTTCGGCTGCGGCTCGGCGATCGCATCGAGCTCGGCGCTGACCGAGATGATCAAGGGGCTGACCGTCGACGAGGCGCTGAAGATCAGCAACCAGGACATCGCCGACTTCCTCGATGGCCTGCCGCCGGAGAAGATGCACTGCTCGGTGATGGGCCGCGAGGCCTTGCAGGCGGCGGTGGCCAACTACCGCGGCGAAACCCTCGAGGACGACCACGAGGAAGGCGCGCTGGTGTGCAAGTGCTTCGCCATCGACGAGGTGATGGTGCGCGAGACCATCCGCGCCAACCGGCTCTCCAGCGTCGAGGACGTGACCAACTACACCAAGGCCGGCGGCGGTTGCTCGTCCTGCCATGAAGCATCGAGCGGTTACTGGTCGAGGAGCTGGCCGCGCGCGGCGAGATCTTCGTCCCGGCCGGCACCGGCGCCAAGGCGGCGAAGAAGGCCAAGGCGCCGCTGGTGACCCTGGAAACCCCGCCGGCGGCTCAGCAGGCGGCGCCCGCCGCGCCGCGCATGACCACCCTGCAGCGCATCCGCCGCGTCGAGCGCGTGCTCGAATCGATCCGCCCGACCCTGCAGCGCGACCACGGCGACGTCGAGCTGCTGGATGTCGAGGGCAAGAACATCTACGTCAAGCTGACCGGCGCCTGCACCGGCTGCCAGATGGCCAGCATGACGCTGTCCGGCATCCAGCAGCGGCTGATCGAGGAGCTCGGCGAGTTCGTCAAGGTGGTCCCGGTCAGCTCCCCGGCCCACAGCGCGATGGCGGAGGTGTGAGATGAGCGGCATCTATCTCGACAACAACGCGACCACCCGTGTCGATGACGAAGTGGTGCAGGCCATGCTGCCGTTCTTCACCGAGCAGTTCGGCAACCCCTCGTCGATGCACAGCTTCGGCAACCAGGTCGGCATGGCGCTGAAGAAGGCGCGGCAGAGCGTGCAGCGGCTGCTCGGTGCCGAGTACGACTCGGAAATCGTGTTCACCTCCTGCGGCACCGAGGCCGATTCCACAGCGATCCTCTCGGCGCTCAAGGCCCAGCCCGAGCGCAAGACGATCATCACCACGGTGGTCGAGCACCCGGCGATCCTCAGCCTGTGCGACTACCTGGCCGAGGACGGCTATACCGTGCACAAGCTCAAGGTGGACAAGAAGGGCCGCCTGAACCTGGACGAATATGCCGCGCTGCTCGACGACGACGTGGCCATCGTCTCGGTGATGTGGGCCAACAACGAGACCGGCACGCTGTTCCCGGTGGAGCAGATGGCGCAGATGGCCGATGACGCCGGGGTCATGTTCCATAGCGATGCGGTGCAGGCGGTCGGCAAGGTGCCGATGAACCTCAAGGACAGCGCCATCCACATGCTCTCGCTGTCCGGCCACAAGCTGCATGCGCCCAAGGGCGTCGGCGTGCTCTACCTGCGCCGCGGCACGCGCTTCCGGCCGTTGCTGCGCGGTGGCCACCAGGAGCGCGGGCGCCGCGCCGGCACTGAGAACGCGGCGTCGATCATCGGCCTGGGGGTCGCCGCCGAGCGCGCGCTGGCCTTCATGGAAC
The DNA here is from genome assembly GCF_000582595.1 of Pseudomonas sp. BAY1663. Lineage (NCBI taxonomy): Bacteria > Pseudomonadati > Pseudomonadota > Gammaproteobacteria > Pseudomonadales > Pseudomonadaceae > Pseudomonas > Pseudomonas sp. BAY1663. The sequence continues at coordinate 10,171 of NZ_AZSV01000038.1, read as the reverse complement.
ACGAGAACACCGAGGTCCGCCGCCTGCGCGACAAGCTCGAGGCCGGCATTCTCGCCGCCGTGCCCTATGCCTTCGTCACCGGCGATCCGGGCAATCGCCTGCCGAACACCGCCAACATCGCCTTCGAATACATCGAGGGCGAGGCCATCCTGCTGCTGCTGAACAAGGTCGGCATCGCCGCCTCCAGCGGTTCGGCCTGCACCTCCGGGTCGCTGGAGCCGTCCCACGTGATGCGCGCGATGGACATTCCCTACACGGCGGCCCATGGCAGCGTGCGCTTCTCGCTGTCGCGCTACACCACCGAGGAGCAGATCGACTACGTGATCCGCGAGGTGCCGCCGATCATCGCCCAGTTGCGCAAGCTGTCGCCCTACTGGAGCGGTAACGGCCCGGCCGAGGCAGTGGGCGATTCGTTCGCGCCGGTCTACGCCTGACGACCAAGTGGCCGCCCGCAGCGCCGAGGAGGTTCAGCATGTCCATCGTGATCGACGACACCACCCTGCGCGACGGCGAACAGAGCGCCGGGGTCGCCTTCAGCGCCGAGGAGAAGCTCGCCATTGCCCGCGCCCTGGCACAGCTCGGCGTGCCGGAGCTGGAGATCGGCATTCCCAGCATGGGCGAGGAGGAGTGCGAGGTGATGCGCGCCATCGCCGGGCTGGGCCTGCCGGTACGGCTGCTGGCCTGGTGCCGGCTGTGCGACGCCGACCTGCTGGCCGCCGGCGGCACCGGCGTGGGCATGGTCGACCTGTCGCTGCCGGTCTCGGACCTGATGCTGCAGCACAAGCTTGGCCGCGACCGTGACTGGGCGTTGCGCGAGGTCGCGCGACTGGTGGGCGCGGCGCGCGATGCCGGGCTGGAGGTGTGCCTGGGCTGCGAGGACGCCTCGCGCGCCGATCCGGAGTTCATCGTCCGCGTGGCGGACGTCGCCCAGGCCGCCGGCGCGCGGCGGTTGCGCTTCGCCGACACGGTGGGGGTGATGGAGCCGTTCGTGATGCACGAGCGCTTCCGCTTTCTCGCCGGGCGCCTGGATCTGGAGCTGGAAGTGCACGCCCACGACGACTTCGGCCTGGCCACGGCCAACACCCTGGCGGCCGTGCGCGGCGGCGCCACGCATATCAACACCACGGTCAACGGCCTCGGCGAGCGGGCCGGCAACGCCGCGCTGGAGGAATGCGCGCTGGCGCTCAAGCACCTCCACGGCATCGACTGCGGCATCGACGTGCGCGGCATTCCCTCGATCTCGGCGCTGGTGGAGCAGGCTTCCGGGCGCCAGGTGGCCTGGCAGAAGAGCGTGGTCGGTGCCGGGGTGTTCACCCACGAGGCGGGCATCCACGTCGACGGCCTGCTCAAGCACCGGCGCAACTACGAGGGGCTCAACCCCGACGAGCTCGGGCGCAGCCACAGCCTGGTGCTGGGCAAGCATTCCGGCGCGCACATGGTCGAGCTGAGCTACCGCGAGCTGGGCATCGAACTGCAGCAGTGGCAGAGCCGGGCACTGCTCGGCTGCATCCGCCGTTTCTCCACGCAGACCAAGCGCAGCCCGCAGAGCGCCGATCTGCAGGGTTTCTACCAGCAGCTGTGCGAACAGGGCCTGGCCCTGGCCGGAGGTGCCGCATGAACCTGTACCGCGAATGCCGCGACGATGTGCGCTGCGTATTCCAGCGCGACCCCGCCGCGCGCTCCACGCTGGAGGTGCTGACCACCTATCCGGGGGTGCACGCGATCATGCTCTACCGCCTCGCGCATCGCCTGTGGTGCCGCGAGTGGCGCTATGCCGCGCGCCTGCTGGGCTTCCTCGGGCGGCTGCTGAGCAACGTCGACATCCATCCCGGTGCCCGCATCGGCGCGCGCTTCTTCATCGACCATGGCGCCGGGGTGGTGATCGGCGAAACCGCCGAGATCGGCGACGACGTCACCCTCTATCACGGCGTGACCCTGGGCGGCACCAGCTGGTGCAAGGGCAAGCGCCATCCGACCCTGGGCGACGGCGTGCTGGTCGGCGCCGGGGCGAAGATCCTCGGGCCGATCAGCATCGGCGCCAATGCCCGGGTCGGCGCCAACTCGGTGGTGGTGCAGGACGTGCCGGACGGTTGCACGGTGGTCGGCATCCCCGGCAAGGTGGTGCGCCTGCGCGAGGCCGGCCGGCCCAACGTGCATGGCATCGATCTCGACCATCACCTGATCCCCGACCCGGTGGGCAAGGCCATCGCCTGCCTGCTGGAGCGCCTGGACAGCCTGGAGAAGCAGGTCGAACAGGGCGGCCTGGTCGCCGCCGGCAGCCAGCAGCGGCGCTACCAGGAATGCCAGCCGGACAACAGCCTGTGTGAAAACGATTGTCCGGCCATGGCCGGGCGCTGACGGAGCACGCCCATGGACCTGCAGGATTTCGACGGCGCCGGCCTGTATTTCGACGAGCCGCGCCAGCCGCGCGTCGCGGCACTGCTGGACGAGGCGTCGGCGCAGTACGCCACCGGCACGGCGGAGCAGCCGCTGTTGGCGGCGCAGGCGCTGGCGCCGGGCGATCTCAGCGTGCTGGTCGGGCTCTACCGCTTCTACTTCTACCAGCATCGCCATGCCGATGCCCTGGCCATCGCCGCGCAGGTACTGGCGGTGGTCGCGCCGCGCCTGGGGTTGCCCTGCGACTGGCGTGCACTCGATGCCGACTGCCTGGCACGCGTGGCGCCCGATGCCATCGGGCTGCTGCGTTTTCATCTGCTGGCGCTCAAGGGCGCCGGTTACCTGAGCCTGCGCCTGGGCCTGTTCGGCGAGGGCAAGGCGATGCTGAGCAAGGTCGCCGAGCTCGATGCGGACAACCGCCTCGGCGCGCGCCTGCTGCTCGATGTGCTGGCGGCCAACAGCGCCGCCATTTTCACCTTTCCCCCTGCTGCCACCGTGGAGACACGCCCATGAGCGAACAAGCCGCCGAACCGAACCTGGACGGGCCCCTGGACGAGGCGCTGGAAGAGCTGGTATCCGCCGAGGATTTCCTGAACTTCTTCGGCGTGCCCTTCGTGCCGTCGGTGGTGCAGGTCAACCGCCTGCACATCATGCAGCGCTATCACGACTACCTGTGTCAGGCCGGCGACATCGAGCACCTGCAGGATGCCGTGCGGTACGCGGTGTATCGCAAGCTGCTGGTGCGCGCCTACGAGGATTTCGTCGCCTCCGATGCGCAGACCGAAAAGGTCTTCAAGGTCTTCCACATGCACGAGCCGCAGACGACCTTCGTGCCCATCGATCAACTGCTGGGCTGACCCGCGGGAGGTGAGCGCCATGAGTCTGCCGCTCTACGAATATGGCCAGGCCGTCAGGCTGATCCGCAACGTACGCAACGACGGCACCTACCCCGGCAAGGACACCGGCGCCCTGCTGATGCGCCGCGGTGCGGTGGGTTGCGTCTACGACGTCGGCACCTACCTGCAGGATCAGCTGATCTACCGCGTGCATTTCCTCGATCAGGGCTGCACGGTGGGCTGCCGCGAGGAGGAGCTGATTCCCGCGTCGGACCCCTGGATACCCAACCTGTTCGAGTTCCGCGACCAGGTGGTCGCCACCCGCAGCCTGGCCGTGCGCGGCGAGGTGGTGGTGGAGCAGGGCCGCACCGGCAGCATCGAGAAGGTGCTGCGCGACCTGCCCGGCGGCATCCAGTACCACGTCTATTTCGGCGACGGTCGGGTGCTGCAGGTGCCCGAGACGAGCCTGGTCTGGGCCGACGCGCAGGCGGGAGGCGAGCATGAGCATTGATCTGGTCACCGGCGAGGATGCCCGCTACCAGCTGCTGAAGGTCGCCCACGAGCGTTTCGGCTGTGCCCCGGCCGCCCTCAGTTCGCCACAGCGTGAACAGGCCGAGCGCATCGTCGGTCGCCAGTTGCAGCTGGAGAACGCCGTGCTGCACAGTGCCGAGGCCTGCGGTGTGGTGATCCCGGACGAGCAGGTCGCCGATGCCTGGGCCGAGATCGCCGCCCGCTACGAGGACCCGCTCGCGCTGCACAAGGCGCTGGACGACAGTGGCCTGGACGAAGCCGGCCTGCGCCAGCTGCTGGCCCGCGAACTCAAGGTCGAAACGGTGCTGCAGCGCGTCTGTGCCGGGCTGCCGGAAATCACCGATACGGATGTCAGCCTGTACTACTTCAATCATCCGGAGCGCTTCGTGCGGCCCGCCACGCGCCTGGCGCGGCAGATCCTGATTACCGTCAACGAGGATTTCCCGGAAAACAGCCGGACCAGCGCCTGGCGCCGCATCAACCTGATCGCCGAGCGCCTGCTGCGCAAGCCGCAGCGCTTCGCCGAGCAGGCGCTCAAGCATTCCGAATGCCCTTCGGCGATGGAGGGCGGGAGCCTCGGCCTGGTACGCCCCGGCGTGCTCTACCCGCAGCTGGAGGCCTGCCTGTTCGCCCTGCGCGCAGGCGAGATCGGCCCGGTGGTGGAGACGCCACTGGGCTTTCACCTGCTGTTCTGCGAGGCGATCCATCCGGCGGGCCAGTTGTCGCTGCAGGAGGTCTTGCCGCACCTGCGCGAGAAGCTCCGCGCCCGCCAACACGCGCGGCACCAGCGCGCATGGCTGGCCGGTTTGCTGCAGTCCGCCCCAACCTCACCGGAGTCGCTGCCATGACTGATACCGATAAGCCTGCTGTTCGTTCTGCGGCGCGGAAAAATCGCCGACGGTGCCCTTGATCGCGGGTAACGAAGGCCGGATCTGCGAGGCCTGCGTCAAGCTGGCCCACCAGGTGGTGACCAGCTGGGGGCAGCGGCGCCAGGCCCAGCAGCTGGCACCGCAACTGCTCACGCCGGCGGCCTACATGCAGCACCTGGACGAGTCGGTGATCGGCCAGGACGAGGCCAAGGAAACCCTGGCGGTGGCGGTCTACAACCATTACCTGCGCCTGCTCAACTGCACCCGCGAGCCGGTCTGCCAACTGGGCGGCACGGTCGAGCTGGAGAAATCCAACATCCTCATGGCCGGCCCTTCGGGCACCGGCAAGACGCTGCTGGTGCGTACCCTGGCGCGCATCCTCGGCGTGCCCTTCGCCTCGGCCGATGCCACCACCCTGACCCAGGCCGGCTACGTCGGCGACGACGTCGACAGCATCATCGCCCGCCTGCTGGAAGCCGCCGGTGGCGATGTGCAGAAGGCGCAATGGGGCATCGTCTATATCGACGAGGTGGACAAGCTGGCGCGGCGTGGCGGGGGCGGCACGGCGGTGCGCGACATCTCCGGCGAAGGCGTGCAGCAGGCGTTGCTCAAGCTGGTCGAGGGCAGCGAGGTGCGCATCGGCAAGGGGGGCCGGCGTGGCGAACACGGCGAGGAGCAGGTGGTGGATACGCGCAATATCCTGTTCATCGCCGGCGGCGCCTTCCCGGGCCTGGAAACCCTGGTCGGCAGCCGCGTGCATCCACGCGGCAGCGCGATCGGCTTCCATGCGCGGCCGCAGCAACAGACGCCGTCGCTCAACGAGCTGCTGGCGGCGCTGTTGCCGGACGATCTCCATGAATTCGGGCTGATTCCGGAGTTCATCGGCCGCTTCCCGATCATCACCTTCCTCCGCGAGCTGGATCACGCGACGTTGCTGCGCATCCTCAGCGAGCCGCGCAACGCGCTGGTCAAGCAGTACCAGCAACTGTTCGCCTACCAGGGCGTGAAGCTGGAGTTCAGCCCGGCGGCGCTCAACCATATCGCCGACCAGGCGCTGCTGCGCCGCACCGGCGCGCGCGGATTGCGCGCGGTCATGGAGGGCGCGCTGCAGCGCACCATGTTCGAGATGCCGGCGCAGCCGCAGCTGCGCAGTTGCCTGCTCGACCTCGACGGGGAAGGTGGCGAACTGGTGGTGCTCAGGCAGTTCGACGAGCACCTGGACGCGCAGTCCGATGCCGCTCGGCCGGCCGTATCCGCGGGGGCACGCGCGCTGCTGAGGGTGGATGGTTGAATGTCGCAATACCGACAGCGGCGCGCGGCTGGCGGCTGCCGGCTGTGCGCTTTGCTACAGCTGGGCTGCACTTAAAGTTGTTTGTTTCCAATGACTTATAAGAATTTATCGGCTGGCGTGCTTCCTGCTAGAAGTCTTTTGCCGAGCGGGTGCGGACCCTGCGCGGTGTTTCATTCATCCAACAGCAATGAGGTGGCGTGATGGCCAGGATCGGACTTTTCTTCGGCAGCAACACGGGCAAGACGCGCAAGGTCGCCAAGATGATCAAGAAGCGCTTCGACGACGACACCCTGGCTGATCCGCTCAACGTCAACCGTACGAGCGCGGAGGATTTCGCCGCCTATTCGCACCTGATCCTCGGCACGCCGACCCTGGGCGAGGGGCTGTTGCCGGGGTTGAGCGCCGATTGCGAGAACGAGAGCTGGGAGGAATTCCTGCCGCAGATCGAGGGGCTGGATTTCACCGGCAAGACCGTGGCCCTCTTCGGCCTCGGCGACCAGGTCGGCTATGCCGACGAGTTCCTCGACGCCATGGGCGAGCTGTACGAATTCTTCAGCGAGCGCGGCGCCACCCTGGTAGGCGAGTGGCCGACCACGGGCTACGAGTTCACCCACTCCGAGGCGGTGGTGGAGGGCAAGTTCGTCGGGCTGGCGCTGGATCTGGACAATCAGAGCAACCTGACCGAGGAGCGGTTGGACGGCTGGCTGCGACAGATCGCCCCGGCCTTCGACTTGCCGTTGTGAACGGTCGTTGAGCTTCGTTCGGTGGGCGTCGCGCGGCGAAAAACGGTGCGACGCCGATACGAACAGCCCCGGCGAGACCGTAATGCTGTTCAGATAAGCACGGAGAGTTCTTTGTAGGGGCGCGCCATGCGCGCGAATCGCGGGCGTGGCCCGCTCCTACAGATCCAACATCCAGCTTGAGTCGTCAAGTGAACAGCATTACGGCGAGGCCGGGGTTTTCTTGCATCAGAAGCGGTAGCTCAGGGCAGCGCCGAAACCGTGGGCGCGGTTCTTGAACGTCGCATCGTAGTTGGCTTCCAGCAAGCCACCCTGGTAGGACCGATTGCGGCTCACGTCGACTTCTTCCTCTCGTAGGTAGGAGTAGGCGAGGTCCACCGTGACATCGTCGGTCGGATTCCAGGCCAGCCCGACGCTCACCGCGGTGCGGTCGCCGGATGGGATGCGTGGCGAACGATGGAGGTTGTTGGTCGGGCTCTGGTCGAAGGCCAGACCGCCGCGCAGCGTCCATTCGCGGTTCAGCTTGTAGGCCGCGCCGATGGCATACGACCAGGTGTCGTGCCAATCCTGCTCTTCGACGATAGGAGCCAGGTTGCCTTGCAAGGGGCCTGGAATTCCGTCGTTTTCAATGATGATGGCTTCGAAACGGCTCCAGCGCGTCCACATCGCACCGGCATACAGGGTCCATTGGTCGTTGAGTTCATGGGTCAACGATACGTCCACGGATTCGGGGGTTTCCAGGTCGAGGGAGGCATCGTACTTGCCCGCCGCTCCCGATGCGGCGAAGCCCGGACCGGAAAGGCGGGTATCGCCTTCGAGCGTGTAGTCGACCTTGGAGTGGTAGGTCAGGCCGGCGCGGGTACGCGGCGAGAACTCGTAGAGGACGCCGGCATTGAAGCCCAGCGCCGTGTCGTCGCCCTTGACCTTGACGCGACCATCGTTGAATCCCAGCGGGCCGGCCGCGTTGGGCGATGCACTTTGCAGCTCGCCATCGATGCGGTTGATGGTCGGACCGAAGCCCACCGAGAGCTTCTCGTTGAAGCGGTAGCTGACGGTGGGCTGCACGGTAACCACGCGGACTTCGCTGTAGTCGCCGAAATAGCGACCCTGATAGCCGCCTTCGTAGTCGGTGATCAGGCCGAACGGTACGTATACGCCGACGCCGACGGCCCATTTGTCGTCGATCGGCTTGACGTAGTACCCCATCGGGACTGCCGTGAAGGGCACCATGTCGCCATCGTTGCTGCCGCCATAGGGCAGGCTCGCGCCGCCCAGGGCCGGGCCGGAAAAGGAGCCGGAACTGTTCTTGATGTCCGTCTTGGCATGAATCGCCGCCACACCGAAACTGACTTCCTCGCGCTTGAGGCGCGACATGCCGGCAGGATTGCCGAACAGCGTGGTGGCGTCGTCGGCAGAAGAAGAGCGGCCAGCGAAGGAGGTGCCCATGCCGCTGATGCTCTGTTCGTTGAGGGCGAAACCGGCTGCCATGGCCTGGCTGGACAGAACCCCTGCGGCTACCGCGGCTGCGGTCTTCAACCATGTTGTTTTCATTGTTGTACTACTCCGGGATGAAAGCGGGTCGGAACCTAGCAACTTTCTCGGACAGGTAGCAAGACAATGAATTGCAATTTTTCGTAAACCTGACGACGATCGGTCGTGAAAACAGAGCAAACTTCGGTAAAAACCGAGCGGCCTGTTTGTGACCGGTCGGCCAGTTTTCGTGCATCGCCGCCTTTTCGTCAGGCGATCGGCCTCCGTGGGTCGGTGATCCATTCGCTCCAGGAACCCGGATACAGCGCAATCAGCGGGTAGCCGGCCAGGCTGAGGGCGAACAGGTTGTGGCAGGCCGTCACGCCGGAGCCGCAGTAGGCCACCGCGGCCTGTGGCGGCCGTTCGCCGAGCAGCCCGGCGAAGCGCGCACGCAACTGCGCAGGGCTCAGGAAGCGGCCGTTGGCGTCCAGGTTGTCGCCGAAAGGCGCGCACAGGGCGCCGGGGATGTGCCCGGCGACCGGGTCGATGGGTTCCACCTCGCCGCGATAGCGCGGCAGGGCGCGGGCATCGAGCAATGTCAGCTCGGGGCTGGCGAGGCGTTCCTCGAGTTGTGGGGCGTCGACGACCAGCGCCGCATCCGCCTGGCCATTGAAGGTGCCTCGCCGAGGCGCGGGAACTGTCGTGTCCAGCGGCAGACCAGCCTCGCGCCAGGCAGCGAGGCCGCCGTCGAGCAGGTAGAGCTCGTCGCGCTTGCCCAGCCAGGCCAGCAGCCACCAGGCGCGTGCGGCGAAGGCGCCGGGGCCGTCGTCGTAGAGAACCACCTGGCTATCGTCATCCAGGCCCCAGGCCTGGAGCCTGGCGAGCAACTGCTCCGGCTCCGGCAGCGGGTGGCGGCCCGTCTTGCCGGGGACCACCGGGCCGGATAGGTCCTTCTCCAGATCGGCGAAGCGGGCGCCGGGGATGTGCGCCGCGGCATAGCTGCGCTGGCCGTAGGCGGGATCTTCCAGCGCGAAGCGGCAATCCAGGACCAGCAGCTGCGGGTCCTGCAGGCGGTCGGCGAGCTGCGTTGGGCTGATCAGTTGGGCTAGCGGCATGGGACGGGACTCCGGCAGAGAACGAGTCCGAATAGTAGGCGCTGTTGGCGTCCGGCTGCGAGCCGTGACGAGAGCGGTGGGCGATTTCCGGTCGGATGGCCTGCTTCCGGTCATGAACGCCCGATGGGCATGGAGCACGATATATACTGCGCGCCTCGTTCGGCCGCGCGCCGGTCGTCAGCCGAAAAGGAGGGCCGTGTGGCCATCGAAACGCAATGGGTCCTGGATGATGAACATCTGGCCCGCCTGTGCGCCGAGTGGCGCCAACTGCCCTACGTGGCAGTGGATACCGAGTTCATGAGGGTCGATACCTTCTATCCCATCGCCGGCCTGGTGCAGGTGGGCGACGGCCGGCGCGCCTATCTGATCGACCCGTTGAGCGTGCGCGACTGGTCGCCCTTCGCCGGCGTGCTGGAAGACCGGACGGTGGTCAAGGTGCTGCATGCCTGCAGCGAGGACCTCGAGGTGCTGTCGCGCCTGACCGGCCGCCTGCCGCAACCGCTGTTCGACACCCAGTTGGCGGCCGGCTATCTGAACCTGGGCTTTTCCATGGGCTACTCGCGCCTGGTGCAGAGTGTGCTCGGGCTCGAACTGCCCAAGGGCGAGACGCGCTCGGACTGGCTGCAGCGGCCGTTGAGCGACATGCAGGTACGCTATGCCGCCGAGGATGCCCAGCACCTGGCCGAGCTCTACGAAGCCCTGCTGCCCAGGCTTTCCGACGACAAGCGGGCCTGGGTGCTGGAGGACGGCGCCGAGCTGGTGGCCAACCTGCAGCGTGAAACCGACCCGGACGAGGCCTATCGCGAGGTCAAGCAGGCCTGGCGGCTCAAGCCGCAGCAGCTTGCCGTGCTGCGGGTGCTGGCGGGCTGGCGCGAACGCCAGGCGCGGGCGCGCAACCAGCCGCGCAACCGGGTGCTGCGCG
>NZ_AZSV01000037.1:0-40893 GCF_000582595.1 Pseudomonas sp. BAY1663 | reverse complement strand
GATCGACGGTACCTACGTGCGAATTTCAGTTAATAAAACGCCCGGACGGGTCGCGTCCAGGCGTCGGGTTGGTAGAGGCCGGGTCACGGCCTCTCCAGCATGCAAGGCAGGTAGGCGAAGCTTAGATCTTGCCGACCAGGTCCAGCGACGGAGCCAGGGTCTTCTCGCCTTCTTTCCACTTGGCCGGGCAAACTTCGCCCGGGTGCGCGGCGGTGTACTGGGCGGCCTTCAGCTTGCGCAGGGTTTCGCCGACGTCACGCGCGATTTCGTTGGAGTGGATTTCCAGGGTCTTGATCTGGCCTTCCGGGTTGATGATGAAGGTGCCACGCAGGGCCAGGCCTTCTTCGGCAATGTGTACGCCGAAAGCGTTGGTCAGCTGGTGGGTCGGGTCGCCGATCAGCGGGAACTGCGCCTTGCCAACGGCCGGGGAGGTTTCATGCCAGACCTTGTGCGAGAAGTGGGTGTCGGTGGTGACGATGTACACCTCGGCACCGGCCTTCTGGAACTCGGCGTAGTTGTTGGCCGCGTCCTCGATCTCGGTCGGGCAGTTGAAGGTGAAGGCTGCCGGCATGAAGATCAGTACCGACCACTTGCCCTTCAGGGACTCTTCGGTGACTTCGATGAACTTGCCGTTGTGGAAAGCGTTGACCTTGAACGGTTGAACTTGGGTGTTGATCAGAGACATCTGCTAACTCCTTCAGGGGGTTCAGAAATTTAACGGGGCCTACGATAACGCAGTCAGTCGCATACGGTTAATTGATTAAGAGAATAAGCAAAATTACTTTTCTCTATCGAAGATCGTATAACGGCGACCCTGAGCCATCGACCGGCAATCGTCATGCAGGTTCAGCGGGCCATAGCGCTCTTATCGCCGCCACACCCTGTGCGCCGGCCCGCCATGCGTCGGGCAGGTGCGCCGGGGTCATACCGCCGAGCACGAAGGCCGGCTGGTTGAAGCCCTGCAACAGCTCCGTCACCCGCGGCCATCCCAACGGACACGCCTCGGGATGCGTCGGCGTCGCCAGTACGGGTGACAACGTGACGAAATCTACGCCCAATGCCGTAGCCATGGCCAGCTCTTCGGCATCATGGCAGGAGGCCGCCAGCCATTGCCCGGCCGGAAGCGGCCGGGCCTGTCCCGCATGGCGTCGAAGCTGCTCGGCCGTCAGCTGCCAGCCGGCGGCCGGAAACCCGCTCGCCCACTCCAGCGGGCCCTTGAGCATGAGCTGCGCCCGCCCGGCGCACAGGGCCAGGGCGTCGGTCGCCAGCGCCCGGTAGTCGGCGTCGGACAGCGACGGTGCGCGTAGCTGGAGCAGGCGGATGCCGGCATCCAAGGCTCGCGCCAGGCCGTCCAGCAATTCTCGCGGGGAAGCATCGTCAGGGGTAATCAGATAGCGATCGGGCAAGCGCGCGGCGGCGACGATCGGACGGTTCGCCGCCGGGAAGGCGTAGTCCGACAATCGTGCCGGCGCGACCCAGGCCAGCGGCTGGCCTTCGGCGCCGTGCGGCTCGCCGGAAAATGCCGATACCTCCCAGACGTCCAGCAGGACGTGCTTGTCCGGGTAGTCGTGGCGCACCTGGATCAGCGGTCGCGCCGCCGTCACGCCGATGCCCAGTTCCTCCAGCAGTTCGCGCGCGAGCGCGGTCTCGACGGCCTCGCCCGCCTCGACCTTGCCGCCGGGAAACTCCCACAGCCCGCCCTGGTGTTTGTCGAGCGGCCGCTTGGCGATCAGCACGAGACCGTCCGCGCAGCGGACGACCGCGGCTGCGACATGGATTCGTTTCATAGGTCAGGCTTCAGCCGGCAGCGTTGCATGCTGCAGGAGCGCGCCATGCTCGCGAACCCCGGCCACGCAGAGTCATCGCGGGCATGGCCCGCTCCTACGAAAGTGTGCCCCCCTCTACCACAGCACCGCTTTTTCACGTGCGGTATTCGGCGTTGATCCGCACGTACTCGTGCGACAGATCTGTGGTCCAGATAGTCTCGCTGCAGGCGCCACGGCCCAGTTCGATGCGGATGGTGATTTCCTCGCGGGCCATCACCGCCGCCCCCTGTTCCTCGGTGTAGCTGGCCGCGCGGCCACCCTGGCTGGCGATGCAGACCTCACCGAGGTAGACGTCGATCCTGCTCACGTCCAGCTCCGGCACACCGGCATAGCCCACCGCGGCGAGGATACGGCCCCAGTTCGGATCGGAGGCGAACAGTGCGGTCTTGATCAGCGGCGAGTGCGCGACGGCATAGCCGACGTCCAGGCATTCCTGGTGGTTGCCGCCGCCGTTGACCTGCACGGTGACGAACTTGGTCGCACCTTCGCCATCGCGGACGATGGCCTGGGCGACTTCCATGAATACCTCGAACACCGCCTGCCGCAGCTTGGCGAACAGCTCGCCGGCCGCCTCGGTGATTTCCGGCAGCACGGCCTGGCCGGTGGCGATCAGCATGCAGCAGTCGTTGGTGGAGGTGTCGCCGTCGATGGTGATGCGGTTGAACGACTTGTTCGCCGCATCGCGCACCAGATCCTGCAGCACGCCCTGCGCCACCTTGGCGTCGGTGGCGATGTAGCCGAGCATGGTCGCCATGTTCGGCCGGATCATGCCGGCGCCCTTGCTGATGCCGGTCACCGTGACGGTCACGCCGTCGTGCTGGAACTGCCGGCTGGCGCCCTTGGGCAGGGTGTCGGTGGTCATGATGCCGCTGGCGGCAGCGGCCCAGTTATCCACGGACAGGTCATCGAGCGCCGCCTGCAGGGCGGATTCGATCTTCTCCACCGGCAGCGGCTCGCCGATCACACCGGTGGAGAATGGCAGCACCGCCGCCTCGTCGACGCCGGTCAGCGCTGCCAGGGCGGCGCAGGTGCGGCGGGCATTGGCCAATCCCTGCGGCCCGGTCCCGGCATTGGCGTTGCCGGTGTTGGTCAGCAGGTAGCGCACCGCGCCGTGCATGCGCTCGCGGGTGACCAGCACCGGCGCCGCACAGAAGGCATTGGTGGTCGTCACGCCAGCCACGCGCGAGCCTTCGGCACAGCGCATCACCACCACGTCCTTGCGGCCGGGGCGCTTGATGCCGGCCGAGGCGATACCGAGTTCGAAACCGGGAACCGGATGCAGCGTGGGTAAAGGACCAAGACCGACCGCCATGGATACGCTCCTTCAGACGTTGAATGGCCCGCGGGCCATGAGGAAAACGGGGAGAAAAACGCCGCGAGCGGCAGGACCGGTCGCGGCGCGGGTTCACATGGAAAGGTTCCGCTTACTGGACCTGTCCATGGCAATGCTTGTACTTCTTGCCCGAGCCGCATGGGCAGGGCTCGTTGCGGCCGATCTTCGGCTCGGTGCGCACCGGTGCCACGGCGACGTCGGCCTGGCCTTCGGCCTCGGCCTGCTCCTCCGGTTGCTCCAGCGCGGAGACTTCCGCATGTTGGAACTGCATGCGGCGCGCCAGTTCCTCGGCTTCGCGCCGCAGGCGCGCCTCCTCTTCCGCCGGGTCTTCGCGGCGTACCTGGACATGGGACAGCACGCGGATGCTGTCGCGCTTGATGGAATCGAGCAGATCCTGGAACAGCGCGAAGGACTCGCGCTTGTACTCCTGCTTCGGGTTCTTCTGTGCGTAGCCGCGCAGGTGGATGCCGTGACGCAGATGATCCATGGTGGACAGGTGCTCCTTCCACAGATCGTCCAGCACGCGCAGCACGATCTGCTTCTCGAAGGAGCGCAGCGCCTCGGCACCGGCCATCTCTTCCTTCTCGCGATAGGCGTCGAGCAGGGCCTGCATGATCTTCTCGCGCAGGGTTTCCTCGTAGAGCTTCTCGTCCTCGTCGAGCCACTGCTGGATCGGCAAGCGTACCCCGAAGTCGCTGTAGAGCGTGGCTTCCAGGCCGGGAATGTCCCACTGCTCCGGCAACGATTGCGGCGGAATGTGCCCCCCGATGGCGGCATCCAGCGCTTCCTGGCGGAACTCGACGATGGTCTGGCCGATTTCATCGGCGGCCAGCAGGCTGTTGCGCATGTGGTAGATGACCTTGCGCTGCTCGTTGGCGACGTCGTCGTACTCCAGCAGTTGCTTGCGCATGTCGAAGTTGCGTCCCTCGACCTTGCGCTGCGCCTTTTCGATGGCATTGGTGACCATGCGGTGCTCGATCGCCTCGCCAGACTCCATGCCCAGCGCCTTCATGAAGTTCTTCACCCGGTCGGAGGCGAAGATGCGCATCAGGTTGTCTTCCAGCGACAGGTAGAAGCGGCTGGAACCCGGGTCACCCTGGCGCCCGGCACGGCCGCGCAGCTGGTTGTCGATACGCCGCGACTCGTGGCGCTCGGAGGCGATCACGTGCAGGCCACCGGCCTCGAGCACCTGCTGGTGGCGCGTCTGCCAGTCCGCCTTGATCCGGGCGACCTGTTCCTCGCTCGGATTCTCCAGGGCTGCCACCTCCACTTCCCAGTTGCCACCGAGCAGGATGTCGGTACCGCGACCGGCCATGTTGGTGGCGATGGTCACCGCGCCCGGCCGGCCGGCCTGGGCGATGATCTCGGCTTCCTTGTCGTGGTGCTTGGCGTTGAGCACCTTGTGCTCGATGCCTTCCTTCTCCAGCAGGCGCGAGACGTATTCGGAGGTCTCGATGGTGGCGGTGCCGACCAGCACCGGCCGGCCCTGCTCCCGGCATTCCTTGATGTCGGCGATGATCGCGGCGAACTTCTCTTCCTGGGTCAGGTAGACCAGGTCGTTGAAATCCTTGCGCGCCAGCGGCTTGTTGGTCGGGATGACCACCACTGGCAGGTTGTAGATCTGCTGGAACTCGAAGGCCTCGGTATCGGCGGTACCGGTCATGCCGGAGAGTTTCTTGTACAGGCGGAAGTAGTTCTGGAAGGTGGTGGACGCCAGGGTCTGGCTTTCCGGCTGGATCTGCAGCCCTTCCTTCGCCTCGATGGCCTGGTGCAGGCCCTCGGAGAGGCGGCGGCCGGGCATGGTACGGCCGGTATGCTCGTCGATCAGCAGCACCTGGTTGTTCTGCACGATGTATTCGACGTTGCGATGGAACAGCTTGTGCGCGCGCAGCCCGGAATAGACATGGGTCAGCAAGCCGAGATTGTGCGCCGAATAGAGACTTTCGCCCTCGGCGAGCAGGCCGGCCTTGGTCAGCAGTTCCTCGATGAACTGGTGGCCCTGCTCGTTCAGTTCCACCTGGCGGGTCTTTTCATCGACGGTGAAGTGGCCTTCCTGGGTAACGACGCCCTCTTCCTCCTCGATGTGCTGCTTGAGGTGCGGGATCAGCTGGTTGATCTGCTGGTAGAGCTTGGAGCTGTCTTCGGCCTGGCCGGAAATGATCAGCGGGGTGCGCGCCTCGTCGATCAGGATGGAGTCGACCTCGTCGATGACGGCGAAATTGAGCTCGCGCTGGTGCTTCTCCTCCAGGCTGAACGCCATGTTGTCGCGCAGGTAGTCGAAACCGAATTCGTTGTTGGTGCCGTAGGTGATGTCGGCGGCGTAGGCGGCGCGCTTCTCTTCCGGCGGCTGGAACGGCGTGACGATACCGACCGTGAGGCCGAGGAATTCGTACAACGGACGCATCCAGTTGGCGTCGCGACGTGCCAGGTAATCGTTGACCGTCACCACATGCACGCCTTTGCCGGCCAGCGCATTCAGATAGACCGCGAGGGTGGCGACCAGGGTCTTGCCCTCACCGGTGCGCATCTCGGCGATGCGGCCTTCGTGCAAGGTCATGCCACCGATGAGCTGAACGTCGAAATGGCGCATGCCCATCACACGCTTGCCGGCCTCGCGGCAGACGGCGAAGGCCTCGGGAAGGATCTGGTCGAGGGTTTCGCCTTTATCGAGACGGGCCTTGAACTCTTCGGTCTTGCTCCGCAGTTGCTCGTCGGAAAGCGACAGCATCCGCTCTTCGAGGGCATTGACGGCCTGCACCGCCTTGAGCATGCGTTTGACCTCACGCTCATTCTTGCTTCCAAAGAGTTTCTTCAATAAAGGCGCAAACATATCGACAAGGACTTCCATGCTGGGGATGGAGGCACGGCCGTGGACCTCACGGCTGCGTGCAAAGCGGCCATTCTACTCGGAAACGACAGTGAGGAAAGGTGCCTGACCGCGCAGCCCGGCGACGCCGCGAAGCCACCGGCGCTTGACCGCATGGTCATCGCCGCCACCGGAGCTCGCCGGACTGGCCGGCCCGAAACGGGCAGCGGCGCATCGACCATGACCGGCCTGGAAGCATCGGCGCGATGGCGCGAAAGCTTCTGCTACCATGTCGGCTCCTGCGTTCAAGACATACCGCCATGGCCTTTCGTCCGTCGCCGGCCCGCGCTCCCGCCGCCCTGCTGCGCGAGGCGAAGCCGCTCAGAGCACTATTCGGGGAAGCCCTGCGACTCGACCGCCTGCAGCAACTGCTGGAAAGCCAGCTGCAGCCGGCGGCGCGCGAGCATTGCCGCGTGGCCACCTGGCGCGAGGGCAGTCTGCTGCTGATCGTCACCGATGGCCACTGGGCGACGCGCCTGCGCTACCAGCAGCGTCGCCTGCTGCGTCAGCTGCAAGCGTTCGAGGAGTTTGCCGGGCTGGCCCGCATCCAGATCAAAGTGCAGCCAGCGCCACCGCCGCGGCATATGCCGCCCCGCACCCAGCCGCTTTCCAGCAACGCCGCCGACAGCATCCAGGCCGCCGCCCAGGGTATCCGCGACCCCAAACTGCGCGCCGCCCTGGAACGCCTGGCCAGCCATGCCCAGCATGACGCCTGAGATCCGTCCCGCCGGTGCCGTGCATCGGCCATCGCGGGGCAGCATCCGTGCCCAGGGTCGGCTGGCGTTTCGCTCGCGGCCACGCCGGACTCCAAAGGCCTGCGCCGAACCATCCACAGCCCCCGGCTACCCGACTCCCGGAATCCGACCATGCTGATTGGCGCCCTGCTCGTCCTCACCTGGCTGATACTGCTGATTCGCTACCCGCTCAGAGCGGTGCCCGTCTCGTTGGGGGCCGCGCTGGGCCTGGTACTGATTGCCGGCTGGGTGCTCTGGCAAGAGCATCGTGAAGAACAGTTGCTGGCCCAGCTCGAGTTGCGCCTGGTCTATGCCCCCGAGCGCTGCCCCGGTGCCCAGCCGCTGTACACGAGCCTGCACAACCACAGCGACAAGCCCCTGCAGGAGCTGCGCTGGGAGGTCGCCGCCTATGCGCCGGGCTCGCGCACCAACCTGGCACGCGCCACCTTCGAGGCCCCGACCTATCAAGGGCCCGGCGATTTGCAGAGCGGTGCGCACTGGGAATCCTGCCTGCCCTTGCCGCCGCTGCGCAGCGGTTATCGCGCCGCCACGCTGGAATTTCGCGCC
The DNA here is from genome assembly GCF_000582595.1 of Pseudomonas sp. BAY1663. NCBI lineage: Bacteria > Pseudomonadati > Pseudomonadota > Gammaproteobacteria > Pseudomonadales > Pseudomonadaceae > Pseudomonas > Pseudomonas sp. BAY1663. The sequence continues at coordinate 33,567 of NZ_AZSV01000037.1, read as the reverse complement.
GAACGCCTGCAGGGCCGTTTCGCCAACTGACGCGACCTTCGCTGCGCACGGGCGCTGTTCATCTTCGCCCGGCCGGCTTACACTGTACAAACAAACAGTATATTTCTGCCAATTGACCGAGGTGGTAAATGGCCGTCGAAGTGGTGTACCGCAGCAGCCGGGACCTGGAGCGTTTGTTCATGGATAAAGCAGAAGCCGATCGTCACGACAAGATGCTGGAGCTCGCCGAAGCGCTGGCGGCAGTGTTGCGGCATGCATCGCCCACGCTGAGCGAACAGCAGGCCGAAGACCTCGGCATCTACATGGCCAGGCACCGCGAACAGTTCGCCAAGGCCTTCAAGAACAACCCCGACGCCCTTTCCGAATTGCCGGGCGAGACAGCCTGAGCGAAGAAGGGCCGCCAGGCAGGACGCGCCATGGCGGTTGGCCTCGGGTCAGGCCCTCGTCGCACACGGGAAACTTGTCACCGTCTTGCCGGGTCCATTGCTGGCAGCCCCTCACACAGGTACTCAGGCATGACCAGCTCATTCCAGAAGATCAGCGATGTGTTTCGTCCCCACTACAACGTCAACTTCAGCATCGAGAAACCGGACGGCAGCATTCTACTGACCTGACCGGAGCCGAGGGGGTGGCCGTGAAGCGCTTCATCAGCGCCGAGCAATGGCGGGACCAGCAACAGTTGCAACGCTTGATCACCAGCCTGCAATTCAGCCTCGCCATCGAGCGCGGCGAGCAGGCCCCAGCCATACCGGGCGAAAGGCTCCAGCCCGCCGCCCTGTAACGCCTCGCCTGATTGCCTGCAGGCTGCCGTACCGTCCGCGTTTCAGCGCCACAAAAACAAGAACGCCCCACCCCTTCCGTCTGTCGCCCCTCGAGGGTGTGCAGCGTGCCGCCGTGCCTGCAAGCAGACCGGCGGCACGGCATCGGCGACCGTCAGAGCCAAGCCAGCGTCTTGGCCTTGGCCACCGCCTGCGTTCGGCGCGCGACTCCCAGCTTGGTGTTGATCCGGCGCGCATGGGTCTTGACCGTGTGCAGCGAAATGAACAGCTGCTCGGCGATCTCCTGGTTCGAACAGCCCTGGGCGATCAGACGCAACACGGTCAGCTCACGGTTGCTCAGCAGCAGATTGTCGGGCACCGGCCCCGCTTCATCCGGCTCGCGCTCGTATTGCAACAAGCGATCGCGCAACGACTCGCCCTTGGCGGCAGCGGCATGACGCGCGCCAGCCAGAGAGGCTGGCGATGCTCCAGCTCGTACAACGGCTTGACCAGCTGCTGGCGGGCCGCTTCGCCGAGCGCCAGGCGCAACTCCTGTTCCGCCTCGGCCGTCTGGCCGCTGGCCTGCAGCGCCTCCGCCAGCGTGAAGCGGCACTCGCACGCCAGCCCCAGGCGCTGCGCACGCAGGTTCTGCTCGACCTGCCCACGCAACGCCATGATCGCCCGCTCCGGATGCCCCTCGAGCACATCGATCACCGCCAGGTAGCGGCGCAGCCTTGGCAGCAGTTCGTAGAAGCCCGATGGCGCCAGATAGCCCTTGCCCTCGTAGAGCTCCAATACCTGGCACAGCACCGCACGTGCCTTGCGCAACTCGCCCTGGTGCAACCAGGCGACGCCGGTAATCAGCAGCAGGATGCCGCGAAAGCGCGCCTCCGGCACATGCCGCCACTGCGTAAGCCGCTCGGCCTCGCGCAGCCAGTGATAGGCGCAGGAAAACTCCTGGTTGCGCGCGGCCAGTTCCGCAAGCCCGACATAGCCGAAGAAGCAGTACGAATCGCCGCAGGTTTCCGTCTCCACCTTGCCGCGCTGGTACGCCTCCTGGGCGGGCTCATCGAGCCCCTGATAAGCCAGCAGGTGGCCCTGCAGGAGCTGCAGCCGGCCGATGATCGGGCTATGGCGCACCGTTTCGCGCAGCGCCTGCAGGGCCTCGTCCAATACGCCAACGGCGCGCTCGAATTCGCCGGTAAGTTCGAGCAACTGGATGCGATCGACGCTGAGCATCACTTCGTAGAGCACGCTCCCCTTGAGCCGCGCGAGCTTCATGCCCTCGCTGTTGTAGTGCTGCGCCAGCTCCAGCTCGCCCTCGGCCATCGCCTGCTGCGTCAACGCCTGGTAGCACAACACGCGCTGCGCCCAGGCATGATCGGACAGGACTTCGAGCGCCTGCAGACAATTCTCGCGCGCCTCCGGCTCACCCCGCAGGCGCGCCAGGAAGCCCCGTAACGCCTGCCATTGCGCCAGCAGCTGGGCCTGGCGCCGGGCGTCCGGCTGGGGAAAGAACTTGGCCAGTTCGGCCAGGCACTCATCCACCTCATCGAGGCGCGCCGAGACGATCAACGCCCAGCCCTGCAGCACGATCAGCCGCGTGGTGCTGGCGAACAGGTCCTGGGGCAGCTCGCTGCGCCACTTGAGAAAATGCGAGACGTTGTCACCGATCAGCAGTTGTTCCTGCCCGTAGCGCTGCAGGTAGTTGGCGGCCACCTCCGGCTGCCCCGCCCACAATGCATGCTCCACGGCTTCGCGCATCTCGCCGCGACTGGCGAACCACTGGCAGGCGCGCAGGTGCACCTGGGTCGGCGAGACCGCCTCGCTGGAGCGCTGCAGCATCAGCGCCAGCGGCTTCCACAGGCGGAACCACTCGCCGCAGTTGTCGATCTGCCGGATGAACAGCTGGAACGTCTTGAGCACATCGAGAATGTCGCTGCCCACACCGTCGAGCACGTGGTCGCAAAGCTCCGCGGAGAAGCGTGGCATGCGCGCCAGCGCCATCAAGGCTCGCCGGACTTCATCACTCTGCCCCGCCAGCACCTCGCGCTGCACGTAGTCGCGCAGCAGTGGCGTGCCGGCGACCAGGCGCTCGCGCAGCGCCTGTTCATCGGCATTGAGCAGCATCAGGCAGACGCCCGCCGGCCAGCCTTCGGTACCGCCGAGCAGTTGCTGGAAGCTCTCGCGCGGCAGCGCCAACCGGTGCATCTTGAGCAGCTGTTCGAGCTCCGCCGAAGTCAGTGCCAGGGCCTCCGCCTCCAGTTCGAACAGATGGCCCTGCAACAAGAGCCTCGGCAGCTTCCAGGCCGGCTGGCGGCGGCTGGTCACCCACCAGCTGACCGAGGCCGGCCCCATGTCCAGCAGCATATCGAGGCAGGCATCGAGTTCGGGGCTGCGCTCACGCGGATAGTCGTCCAGCATGATCCACAGCGGCTGCCGGGCGCTGCGCAACAAGGCCAACAGCCCGTCCTGGACACTGGCGTCGCGCTCCAGGCTTTCCGACAACGCGACAGCCAACTGGGCGTGCAACGCCTCGGGGGAGCAGGTACGTCCGCCCAGGTCAAGCCATATCAACTGCGTATCCGCCGGGACCAGGCGGGCGCACTCGCTCATCAGCACGGTCTTGCCGAAGCCGGCGGGGGCACAGATCAGGCGCAACCGGCAATCGGCAGCCAGTAGCGCCTCGATCAACCTCGGCCGCGGTATGTGGACAGGTGGCAGACGTGGAATCGTAGCGACTTGCCCCTGAGCGCCAGCCTCTGCGCTGAGCGCATCAGGAATGAAGCGTACGGACATGGCAATGGTTCTCTTGTTCGAATCAATCCATTGAAACACAGCGCACGCCATCGACCGGACCTTGCGGCCCGATCACGACGGCGATGCCCGCTCATGCCGACATCGCGGGATGCAACGCTGCAGCAATTGCACCGCTTTGTCGACCCGTGCCGCTCAGCTGCCGCACCGACTGGCTGCAAGCCGAATGAACGAAAATTATCATCCGCTTGTTCGAGGCAGAAAAAAAGGCGGCCAATTGGCCGCCTTTATTCATCGACGAAATGCCCCGGGATCAACGCACCCCGCATTGCGCAGCGCCGCAGGCGTGAAGTCCCGCGCCGAGGCGCGATAGCCGTACTCGTGGGGCTTCTCCTCGTTGCTCATGCCGATGGCGATGTAGCGGCCGGAGATGATGTCGTACAGGGCCTCGAAGGCATATGCCGGCACCTTGTGCTGGTAGTACTGCAGCAGGTGGGCTTCACCTACGCGCCACAGCTGGCCACGGCCGTCGTACAGCTCCGACTGGACGATGGTCCAGCTGTCCTCGTCGACGAAGAAGCGCCGCTTGGCGTAGATGTTGCGCTCGCCGCTCTTGAGCGTGGCTTCGATCTCCCAGACACGGTGCAGCTCGTAGCGCGCCAGATCCTGGTTGGCGTGGCCGGCTTGATGATGTCGTCGTACTTGAGGTCGCTGGAGGCGATATCGAAGCTGTTATAGGGCACGAACAGCTCCTTCTTGCCCACCAGCTTCCAGTCGTAGCGATCCGGCGCGCCGCTGAACATGTCGAAGTTGTCGGTGGTCCGCATACCATCCGAAGCGGTACCCGGACCGTCGTAGGCCACCTGTGGAGCACGACGCACGCGACGCTGGCCGGCATTGTAGATCCACGCCTGGCGCGGGTCCTTCACCTGGTCCAGCGAGTCGTGCACCAGCAGCACGTTGCCCGCCAGACGCGACGGCGCGGTTACCCTCTGCTTGAAGAACAGCAGGGCATTCTTGGCGCGCTCCGGATCCAGATCGGTCATTCCCGACGGGAAGGCGACCTCGTCCTCGAAGTGGACCATGGTGTAGCTGCCATTGGTCTGCGGCGTCGCCTGGACGATGTTGCGGCGCACGTTGCCACCGCGATAGCGGGTGATGTGGTTCCACACCACTTCCAGGCCGTTCTGTGGAATCGGGAACGCGTAGTAGCGGCTCTCGGTGAAGTTGGCCAGACCGTTGCCGCCCTCGACGAGCTCGGTGTTCAGGGCGCTGGTCTTGGCAGCCGCGTAGATCTCGTCCGGAACGGCGACGCTACGGTGGGTCGGAAACACCCGGATCTTGTAGGTATCCGGATAGCGCTTGAACATGGCCAGCTGGCCGGCGGTCAGCTTGTCCTTGTACTGCTCGGCGTTCTGCGCGGTGATGACGAACTTGGGCTGCTCATCCTTGAACGGGTTGGTCAGATGGCCGCTCTTGAGCGGCGCGGCGTCGGTCTTCAAGCCGCCGGTCCACTCGGGAATGGTGCCATCGGCATTACCCGCCTTCTCCGCACCCAGCGGCGTCAGGGTGGTTCCCAGCTTGGCGGCTTCGTCCGCAGAGACAGCGGCCATCACGCTGCTGGCGAGCAGCGAGAAGGCCAAGACACTGAATAGCTTTCTTGTTGTTTTCATACGATTCCAGTTCCTCTTGATCTTGTTTTTGCCCGGAGGCCTTGCGTATCGCATCGCCCGCCGATGCTCCACCGTGCGGGCGCTCGGGAATCGCCCCCTTAGAAGTTCACACCGACGCTGAAGGCGAGGAAATCGCGATCGACCAGCGTGTTGTAGTCGCCATCGAAGAAGTCGGTGTAGGACAGGCTAGCGGTATAGGTGTTCTGGTATTCGGCATCCAGCCCAATGCTGACGGCCTTGGAGCCTTCCACGAACAGATTGTTCGGGCCATAACCGTTCACATCGTGGGAGAACGACAGGTTGGGCTTGAGGTTGATCCCGGCGAAGACGTTGTTGTAGTCAGCGATGGCACGCAGACGGTAGCCCCAGGAGTCAGCAGTCACGAAGCCGTCCCAACCATAACGCGCTGCAGCGTCCGCATTAGTAGCCGGAGAACCGAAAATAGCATCACGCCCGTAGCGAACATCACGCTTGTTTTCCAAGCCACCTACATGGGTATAGCCAATTTCACCAACAACAGTGATACGGCCCGCGCCAAGCACTTGATCGAAGAAGTGGGTAAAAGTCGTTTGTAGCTGCGTGACTTCCTTACGGTTGTATCCGTGGAAGTCCATGCCTGCCACTGAAAACGGATCACCACCACCCTGAAGAATTTGCCCTGCGCTGGCGAGCAGAGAGGTCACATCAGTAGTGTTGATCTGGATTGGAAGGTTAGGACGGTAACTGATTTCACCAGACCAGGCTGTACCGGTTGGTAGCGTTGTGGAGAAACTCAGCCCGTAAAGGCGAACATCTTCAGGATACTCAAGGAAGTACTGGCCCCGCCCTAGCAACGCTGCCGGAGCCAACGCTAACGGAAAGCCTCCACCGATGGCAGTCAAGACATCACCAATCCCCGCAGCGTCGGTATGGGTCATACCCAGATTGGGGGTCCGGCTATGATAATTCATGAAATAGGCGCCATATTCGGTCGAATCACCTAGCCAGCGAAGCGCTATACCGAACTGTCCAGAATCCCGTGCATCACGATCTCCTCCTCGCGGAATCATGACGCCCTCATCCGTGACCGTAACACCCACACTACCTAAAAGACCCGGTACTCCCGCAGGGAATGGCCCTAACACGTTGTAGTTAGTATCACAGCCATCCGCCGCCACGTCCGCCCCAGAGAAGAACGTGCCGCAGTTATCGACGATGGTCTGGTCCCACTCCAACTGGTAGAACGCCTCCATGCTCAGGCGGTCGCTGAGGCTCTGCGAGAGATAGAGCATGTTGACCGGAATCAGGCCCTCCTTGATCTCGGCGCCCGGCCGGCGGAACGCGGCGGCATCCAGCGGGTTGATCGAGTTGATGCTGTTGCCGATGAAGGTGCTCTCACCCCAGCTCACCACCTGCCGCCCGACACGTACGGTGCCCGGCAGATCCCCCAAGTAGTAGTTGTGGTACAGGAACGCATCGAGAATCTCCGCCCCCGACGACTGCGCAGCTTCCTTGCGGTTACTGTCGCTGATGTCCTTGAACAGGCGGCTCTCGTCCTTCAGCTCGAAGTCGTACCAGTATTTGCCCCGGATGAAAGCGCCGCTGTCGCGATAGCGCAGCTCCAGGTCATGGACGCCCTTGAAGATCTTGGAAAACGTTTCGCCTTTCTTGAAATTCAACCGCCCGTCGTCACCGGTCTGGGTAAAGCCCGTTCCACCGTTGGCCGCACCGACCAGATCCATGTCCCGATCGGCCATCGACCAGCTGGCACCGATGGACAGGGAGGAATCGAACTGGCCTTCGATTTCACCGATGTTGAAGTTGATGGCATAGGCCGGGGCGGCGGTGCTCAGCGCGATGGCGAGAGCGAGAGACTTGGGCTGGAAGACTCCGTGCCTTGTTGTTTTTGTCATGAGGCGCTCCTGGTTGGTTCGAAGTGCGTCAACCCTACCCAGACGCCGGCAGGGGGTTAAGCGCACTAAGGTTTGATTTAGCGTGTAATCCTTTAGTGTGAATAACCTTTCCAGCAGTGGCTTTCAGCGTGATTTCGTCTGGCCATGCCGTTCAGGGCTCACCTGAGATTAGCCTCGATTCCGCGCACCGCAAAGCCCGTCGCAGAGCCTTTGCGCCGGCGAAATGGGAGAAATGTCGGCCAGTTAGCCTAAAGTGCTATTCATGGCGGAGATACGACGCCCGAAACAGGGCGAATGACCCGGCGCCGGCAGGGCGAGAGGCAGGAGCCGCGCTCCCCGAACGGAGATGGAGCGGACAGGCTAGCGGCCAGCGAGCGTTACTTCGGGTGCCAGTTGGGGCGAAACGAAACACCGCAGTGAAGTTTCAGGGGGTGCCCCTAGGAGCGATGCGTGCCGCAGGTCCGCCCAAAGCTCAAGGCCATAGCCCCAGAGGGCAGTAAAGGCAGCAAGCAATCAGCGGATCCTGTGGCAGGCGCGACCCGCGGCGATGCGGGCTCTAAGCCCGCCCGAAAAGCCAAGGAGCACTGCCGGGGGCGGGGCTACTACAAAGGCGGCATCACCCGAATCACATGCCTTTTACCGCATAGATGCCCGGCGCATTACGCCAGTAGCCCTTGTAGTCCATGCCATAGCCGAAGATGTAGCGATCGATGCAACTGAGCCCGACGTAGTCGGCCTTCAGGTCAGGACGCGCCTTGCGCTGGTGATCCTTGTCGATCAACACGGCGGTATGCACCGCCGAAGCGCCGGCGTGACGGCAGAAATCGATGATCGCCCCCAGCGTGTGCCCTTCGTCCAGGATGTCATCGATGATCAGCACGTCGCGGTCGATGAAGGAGATTTCCGGCTTGGCCTTCCAGAACAGCTCGCCGCCACTGGTCTCGTTGCGGTAACGGGTCGCATGCAAGTAGGACAGCTCCAGCGGGAAGCTCAGCTTGGGCAGCAGCTTGCCGGAAAAGATCAAGCCGCCGTTCATCACGCAGAACACTACCGGGTTGCGTTCGGCCAGTTCGCCGTTGATCTGCTGCGCGACCGCGGCGATAGCCGCTTCGACCTGCGCCTCGGTGTAAAGGCAGTCTGCTTCTGCCATGACTTGACGGATGTGTGCGAGATCGACGGACATGGTGCGATTCCCCAGTGGTAGACAAGAATGATAGGAACGCCAGCAAACCCGGCGGGCCGCCAGGCCGATCCACGCTGCAGTCGATAGCCTGCGCAACGCAAAACCTGGCCGAACGGACCACTTTTCAGCCGCCCGCGAAAGGGCGGGGAAGATACCCACCCTGCATTCGGGCGGCAAGTCCATGGGATGAATGACAGGCGAATAGCCGCTGACCCGGTGATGCTTTAATCTAAGCCGGTTTATTCGCCCGCCGGAGCCCCCCATGCCCATTCGAGAGATCCGCCACCCGCTGATCCGCCACAAACTCGGCCTGATGCGTCGTGCCGACATCAGCACCAAGAACTTCCGCGAACTGGCTCAGGAAGTCGGCTCGATCCTCACCTACGAAGCGACCTCGGACCTGCCGCTGGAACATTACAGCATCGATGGCTGGTGCGGCCCGGTCCAGGTCGAGAAAATCTCCGGCAAGAAGATCACCGTGGTGCCGATCCTGCGTGCCGGGATCGGCATGCTCGACGGCGTGCTCAGCCTGATTCCCGGCGCCAAGGTCAGCGCGGTGGGAATCGCGCGCAACGAAGAAACCCTGCAGGCTCAGACCTACCTGGAAAAGCTGGTCCCGGAAATCGAGCAACGCCTGGCGATCATCATCGACCCGATGCTGGCCACCGGCGGCTCGATGGTGGCCACCATCGACATGCTGAAGAAGGCCGGCTGCAAGGAAATCCGCGCCCTGGTCCTGGTCGCCGCACCGGAAGGCATCGCCAAGGTGCAACAGGCGCACCCGGACGTCGTCATCTACACCGCCTCCATCGATCAGCGCCTGGACGAGAACGGCTACATCGTGCCGGGCCTCGGCGATGCCGGCGACAAGATCTTCGGCACCAAGCAGAAGGACATCTGAGCATGTCGCACATGGAGGAATCCGTCGGCCGCCAGATCCTGGCCGGCGCGCAGATGCTGTTCGTGGCCTTCGGCGCGCTGGTGCTGATGCCGCTGATCACCGGGATGGACCCCAATGTGGCGCTGTTCACCGCCGGGCTCGGCACCCTGCTGTTCCAGCTAGTGACCCGCCGCCAGGTTCCGGTGTTCCTCGCCTCCAGCTTCGCCTTCATCGCCCCGATCATTGCCGCCAAGGGCGAGTTCGGTCTGCCGGCGGTGATGGGTGGCGTGGTGGCGGCCGGCCTGGTGTATGTCCTGCTGGGGTTTGCCGTGCGCCTGAAGGGGGCGGGCTTCATCGACCGCCTGCTGCCGCCGGTAGTCATCGCACCGGTGATCATCTCCATCGGCCTGGCGCTTTCCCCGGTGGCGGTGAACATGGCCATGGGCAAGGCCGGCGACGGCAGCGCCCAGCTGATTCCCTACGAGACGGCCATGCTGATCTCCATGCCCGCCCTGGTGACCACGCTGCTGGTAGCGGTGCTGGGCAAGGGCCTGTTCCGCCTGGTGCCGATCCTGGCCGGCGTCGCGGTCGGCTACGGGCTGGCGCTCGCGTTCGGCGTGGTCGATACCAGCGGTATCGCCGCGGCACCCTGGCTGGCCATGCCCAACTTCATCGCCCCCGAGTTCCACCTCGGTGCCATCCTGTTCATGGTTCCGGTGGCGCTGGCGCCGGCCATCGAGCACATCGGCGGCGTGGTAGCCATCGGCAGCGTGACGGGCAACAACTACGTCAAGAAGCCCGGCCTGCACCGTACCCTGCTCGGTGACGGTGTCGCCACCTCCGCCGCCGGCCTGTTCGGCGGCCCACCGAACACCACCTACGCCGAAGTCACCGGCGCCGTGATGCTGACCAAGAACTACAACCCGAAGATCATGACCTGGGCGGCGGTGTTCGCCATCGCCCTGGCCTTCATCGGCAAGTTCGGCGCCGGGCTGCTGAGCATTCCGGTACCGGTGATGGGCGGGATTCTCTGCCTGCTGTTCGGTTCGATCGCGGTGGTCGGCCTGAGCACGCTGATCCGTCACCAGGTCGACCTGTCCGAGGCGCGCAACCTGATCATCGTCTCGGTGACCCTGGTGTTCGGCATCGGCGGCATGGCCGTCGGCTATGGCGAGTTCACCCTTTCCGGCATCTCGCTGTGCGCGATCATCGCTCTGTTGCTCAACCTGCTGCTGCCCGGCGGCGATGGCTGGCGCAACAAGCAGTTGAACGACAGCGTTTGAGCCGGCGCGGCGCCGGTGCTCGCCATCGGTTTTCACATCGTCGAGACAGGCCGTTGGGCATTCATGCGCAAATCATGTCGTGAGGCTCGCTACACTGCGCCGATGAACGAAATCCCCCATCTGCAGCTGCACGACCCCGCCGTGAGCTGCTCCAGCTGCGCGGCCTGCTGCTGTCGCCTCGAAGTGCTGCTGTTCGGCGACACCGGCGTGCCGGAGCGCTTCATCGAGGTCGATGCCTGGGGCGGCGAAGTCATGCGGCGGCTGGAGGATGGCTGGTGCGCGGCGCTCGATCGCGACAGCATGCGCTGCACCATCTATGCGAACCGGCCATTGATCTGCCGGGAATTCGAGCTGGGCTCGGAGGATTGCCTGCAAGAGCGCCGGGGAAGCGCTTCGGCCTACTGTTAGGGTCTGCTGTCGGCTAAGGCACTGCAGGGCCGAACGGCATGCCCTGCAGCGTCAACGAGGGGCTGTTTCAGAACGCCATGCGATAGTGCAGCGAGTAGGTCTCGATGCCATCGTTCGGCTGCTTCAGGCCGGCGTTGGAGTAGTGGATCGCCCGCACCCCCACTTCGTGGCCGCCGGCGAAGCGCAGGCCGGCGCCGATGCGGTCCTCGAACTGGAACGACGAGCCGAGCTTGTTGCCTTCGACCTCGGTGTTTTCGAACGCAGCGATACCGATGCCCGCCTCGAGGTACGGCTTGACCGACTGCCCGGCGAATTCGTAGACGAATACCGGCGTCAGCGAGAGGCTGTGATTACTGCTGCTGTCGTCACCCTCCCAGTAGGTGTAGCCGGCATCCCAGTAGCCGGTCAGGCGCCCCGTGCCGGTCTGGAACCAACTGGTGCCGAAATCGAACTGGGCGCCCAACCGATAGGTCATGGTCGACTCGCTGGTGTGACCGATAGCGGCGGTGAAATCCACCGCTTGAGCGGCCGCTATCTGCCCCACGGATAGCGCCGCCACAGCGGCCAAGGAGAACAGTTTTTTCATGGAAACTTCCTTATAAAAACACTGCGTTCGTTTTGGTTTTTTATTGCCCGCAACGTCTGAGAAAACCAGGCGAGCCGGGAGTTCCTAGCCCGCGAAGAACTCGACTGCTGCATTTTCACCCCAAAGTATAGGCAGCACCCGCGCCATTCGCTGCGGATCACCGCTGCAGTAGAAGCGCTGCTGCGCCTCTGTAGCGGCGAGAAGATGGCGTTCAGCCATCACCTCATGCAAGTGTCGCGCGACCGCCGCACCCGTATCAATCAGGCGAACGTCGGCCGGCAGCAGCTCGGTCAGCAGCGGCCTGATGAAGGGGTAATGCGTGCAGCCCAGGATCAAGGTGTCGCAGCCCTGCGCCAGCAACGGCTCGACCCAGCCGGCAAGCAGCGCGCGCGTCTGCGCACTGCACAGGTCGCCGGCCTCGATGCGCTCGACCAGCCCGGGACAGGGCTGGGTGATGACGCGGACGTCCATGGCGAAGCGATCGAGCAACGCGGCGAAGCGGGCACTCTTCAGCGTGCCGGTGGTGGCGAGCACGCCGACCACTCCACTGCGGGTCGCCAGGGCGGCCGGCTTGACCGCCGGCTCCATGCCGATGATCGGCAGGTGCGGGTACAGCTCGCGCAACTCGTTGATGCCGGCGGCGGTCGCCGTGTTGCAGGCCAGCACCAGTGCCTTCGCCCCCTGTTCGAGGAGAAAGGCCGCGATGGCGCGGCAGCGCTCGCGAATGTACTCGGCGCTTTTCTCGCCGTAGGGCACATGGGCGCTGTCGGCCAGATAGAGCAACGACTCCTGCGGCAGGCGCTGGCGGATCGCACGCAGCACCGAGAGCCCGCCGACACCGGAATCGAACACCCCGATCGGGGCTGGGCATCTATCCATCGGCGCGCCCGCAGACGGCGCAGGCGGGATCGCGCTTGACCCGCAGCTCACGGAAACGGCTGGAGAACGCATCGATCAGCAGCAGCCGGCCCACCAGCGGCTCGCCGAAGCCGGCCAGCAATTTCAGCGCTTCCAGCGCCTGCAGGCTGCCGACCAGCCCCACCAGCGGGCCGATCACTCCGGCCTCGCTGCAGGTCAGCTCGGCCTCGCTGCCGTGGCCGTAGAGGCAGTGGTAGCAGGGACTGGCCGCATCACGCGGATCGAACACCGACAACTGCCCCTCGAGGCGGATCGCCGCACCGCTGACCAGCGGCTTCTGCGCCTTCACGCAGGCGGCGTTGACCGCTTCGCGGATGGCGAAATTGTCCGTGCAGTCGAGCACCAGGTCGACGCCGGCGACCGCCGCATCGAGGGAATCGGCGTCCAGCCCGCTGCGGTACGGCACCAGCCGCACGTGCGGATTCAGCGCCTCCAGGCGCGCCATGGCCGAGTCGACCTTGTGCAGGCCCAGCGAGCGGCTGTCGTGGGCGATCTGCCGCTGCAGGTTGGTCAGGTCCAGCGTGTCGAAATCGGCCAGGTGCAGCTCGCCAACACCGGCCGCCGCCAGGTAGAGCGCCACCGGCGAGCCGAGCCCGCCGAGCCCGACGATCAGCGCCCGGCTCTGCTTGAGCCGCAGCTGCCCGTCGACATCCACCTGCTTGAGCAGGATCTGCCGGCTGTAGCGCAGCAGTTCTTCGTCACTGAGCATGCAAGGACCTCGCGGAATGATTCATGGCAGGCGGCCCAGGCTGATGCGTTCGTGCCCGGCGAGGTCGCGACGGCTCTGCACCTCGCCAAAGCCCGCCGTCTCCAGCAGTTCGCGCACCGCGGCGGCCTGATCGTAGCCATGTTCGAGCAGCAGCCAGCCGCCGGGCTCCAGGTGAGCGGGCGCCTGGGCGGCGATCAGGCGGATGTCGTCCAACCCGTCCGCGCCGGCCACCAGCGCACTGCGCGGCTCGAAGCGCACGTCGCCGCGCTGCAGGTGCGGGTCGGTCGCCGGAATATAGGGCGGGTTGCTGACGATCAGCCGGTAGCGCTCGCCTTGCAGGGCGGAAAACCAGTGGCTGACCGCGAACCGCGCGTTGCCCAGGCCGAGGCGCTGCCGGTTGCGCTCGGCCAGGGCGACGGCCTCGTCCACCCGGTCGACGCCGGTCAGTTGCCAGCCCGGCCGCTCCGCCGCCAGCGCCAGCGCGATCGCGCCGGTGCCGGTGCCGAGGTCGAGCACCCGTGCCGGCGTAGCTGGCAGCAGCGCTAGCGCGGTTTCCACCAGCAGTTCGGTGTCCGGGCGCGGAATCAGCGTCTGCGGCGCGACGTCCAGCTCCAGGCTCCAGAAGCCCTGGCGACCAAGGATATAGGCCACCGGCTCGCCCGCGCGGCGGCGGCGCAGGCATTCGGCGAAGGCCTGGCACTGCTCGGCGCTCGGCACGTGCTCCGGCCAGGTGCGCAGATAGCTGCGCGGCTTGCCGAGCACGTGGGCGAGCAGCAGTTCGGCATCCAGCCGTGGGCTCGGCGAGTCGGGCAGGTCGGCCGCTTGCAGCAGGGATTCGATGGTAGCCATGGCGGTTAGCTTCAAGCTTCAAGCTTCAAGCTTCAAGCTCTTACACTTGCAGCTTGTGGCTTGCAGCTTGCCGCTGCTCTTAGTCCCCCAGCGCGGCCAACTGATCGGCCTGGTATTCCTGCAGCAGCGGCTCGATCACCTGCTCCACCGCCCCGCCGATCACTTCATTGAGCGAATACAAGGTCAGGTTGACGCGATGATCGGTGACCCGTCCCTGCGGGAAGTTATAGGTACGGATGCGCTCGGAGCGATCGCCGGAGCCGACCAGCAGCTTGCGCGTCTCGGAGATTTCCTTGTGCGCCGCGGCATCCTGGCGGTCCTGCAGCTTGGCCGCCAGCCAGGCCATGGCCTTGGCGCGGTTCTTGTGCTGCGAACGCTCCTCCTGGCACTCGACGACGATGCCGGTCGGCAGGTGGGTGATGCGGATCGCCGAATCGGTCTTGTTGACGTGCTGGCCACCGGCGCCGGAGGAGCGGTAGGTGTCCACCCGCAGCTCGGCCGGGTTGATCTCCACCGCGGCCTGCTCGTCCGGCTCCGGCAGCACCGCCACGGTGCAGGCGGAGGTGTGGATGCGCCCCTGGGATTCGGTTTCCGGTACGCGCTGCACGCGGTGCGCGCCGGACTCGAACTTGAGCTTGGCGTAGACGTTGTCGCCTTCGACGCGCGAGATCACTTCCTTGAAGCCGCCGTGCTCGCCCTCGCTCTCGGAGAGGATCTCGACCCGCCAGCCCTGCTTCTCGGCGTAGCGCGAATACATGCGGAACAGGTCGCCGGCGAAGATCGCCGCCTCGTCGCCGCCGGTGCCGGCGCGGATCTCGAGGAACACGTTGCGCCCGTCGTTGGGGTCCTTGGGCAGCAGCATGCGCTGTAGGTTGCCTTCCAGCGTCTCCAGTTGTTCCTTGGCCTCGGCCACTTCCTGCTCGGCCATCTCGCGCAGATCGGGGTCGCTGTCCTTGAGCAGCGCCTGCGCGCCCTCGAGGTCCTGCTGCACCTTGCGCAGCTGGCGATAGGCCTCGATCACCGGCTCGACCTCGGCGTATTCGCGCGAATAGGCGCGGAAACGGTTCTGCTCGCTGATCACCTCGCATCGCCGAGCAGCGCGGTGAGTTCCTCGAAACGGTCCTGCAGGACGTCGAGCTTGTTCAGCAGCGAAGCTTTCATGGTTTTTCCGTGCCCTCGTGCAGGGCGAAGAGTTCCTGGGCCGTGCTCAGCGCCTCGACGCGGCCCTCGGCGGAGAGCTTCTTCAACTGCACGCTGGGGGCATGCAGCAGCTTGTTGGTCAGCCCGCGCGCCAGCTGCGCCAGCACCTCGTCGGCGTTGCCGCCGTTGGCCAGCAGGCGCTGGGCCTTGCCCAGCTCCTCGTCGCGAATCCGCTCGGCATGCTGGCGGTAGGCCTTGAGCACGTCCACCGCGGCCAGTTCGCGCAGGCGCTGCATGAAATCGTCGGTGCCGGCGGCCACCAGCTCCTCGGCGGCCTGGGCCGCGCCCTGGCGGCTCTTGAGGTTCTCCGCGACCACTTCATGCAGGTCGTCGACGGAATACAGGTAGACGTCGTCCAGCTCGCCGACCTGCGGCTCGATATCGCGTGGCACGGCGATGTCGACCATGAACATCGGCTTGTGCTTGCGTCGCTTGAGAGCCTGTTCCACCGCGCCCTTGCCGAGAATCGGCAACTGGCTGGCAGTGGAGCTGATGACGATGTCGCTGTTGTGCAGTTCTTCGGGAATGTCGGCGAGCAGGATCGCCTGCGCACCGAACTCGGCGGCCAGGGCACTGGCACGTTCGAGGGTACGGTTGGCGACGACGATCTTCTTCACACCCTGCTCGTGCAGGTGGCGGGCAACCAGGGTGATGGTCTCGCCGGCGCCGATCAGCAGCGCCTGGCTGCGCTGCAGATCGCTGAAGATCTGCCGCGCCAGGCTGACCGCGGCGAAGGCCACGGAAACCGGGTTCTCGCCGATCGCGGTATCGGTGCGCACGGTCTTGGCGGTGCTGAACGTCGCCTGGAACAGCCGCCCCAGCAGCGGGCCGACGCTGCCGGCCTCGCGTGCCACGGCGTAGGCCGACTTCATCTGGCCGAGGATCTGCGGCTCGCCCAGCACCAGCGAATCGAGCCCCGAGGCGACCCGCATCATGTGGCGTACGGCCTGATCATCGACATGCACATAGGCGCACGCCTTCAGATCGTCGAGGCTGAGGCGATGGTAGTTGGCCAGCCAGGCCAGCACGGCGTCGGCTTCGACCTGGTCCTGCTGGAGATAGAGCTCGCTGCGGTTGCAGGTGGAGAGAATCGCCGCCTCGCGCGTGGGCGTGACGCGACACAGCTGTCGCAAGGCCTCGACCATCTGCTCGGGAGTGAAGGCCACGCGCTCGCGGACGTCCACCGAAGCGGTCTTGTGATTGATGCCAAGCGCGAGGAAAGCCATGCAGAATCGCTGAGTCGAAAACGGAGCGCGCAATTCTCCTACTTCGTCAGATGGAGAACAACCACTGCCCTCGATTGTCGGATGGATCGGACGTGCCGCCGCGACTCCCAGAGCCCGATCCGCAGTGCCTGCCTGGCGCCCATGGGCTTGCCTGGCGGCTTGTGTCATCATGCCGCAACCGCATACCAGCCGTACATTTCCCTATGAAAAGACTCGTCGCCCTTGCCGCCCTGCTGTTTCTCGGTGGCTGCCAGACCTTCATGCAGAGCGCTCCGGACAGCGGCCCGCCGGTCGAGGACGCGACGCCGGAGAGCCCGCCTGCCGTGACGGAGCAAGGCTCGTTCAGCCGCGAGTCGCTCTACGCCCTGCTGGTGGCGGAACTGGCTGGCCAGCGCAACCGCTTCGACATCGCCCTGGGCAACTACGTCCAGCAGGCCCATGCGACCCAGGATGCCGGCGTCGCCGAGCGCGGCTTTCGCATCGCCGAATACCTCGGGGCCGATCAGGCGGCGCTGGATACGTCACTGATCTGGGCCCGCAATGCACCGGAGAACCTCGATGCCCAGCGCGCCGCGGCGGTGCAACTGGCACGCGCCGGCCGTTACGAACAATCGCTCGAGTTCATGGAAAAGGTCCTGCAGGGCCAGGGCGACACGCATTTCGACTTCCTCGCCCTGTCGGCCGCGGAAACCGACCCCGACACCCGCGCCGGCCTGCTGCAGAGCTTCGATCAGCTTCTGGCCAAGCATCCGGACAACCCACAGCTGACCTTCGGCAAGGCGGTGCTGCTGCAGCAGGACGGCCGCACCGAGGAAGCCCTGGCCCTGCTGCAGGCACAGCCGGCCCGCGAACGGCAGATCCCCTCCATCCTGCTCGAAGCCCGCCTGCTGCACAGCCTGCAACGCGGCGACGAGGCGCTGCCGCTGCTGGAAAAAAGCCTGCGCCAGCACCCGGAAGACAAGCGCCTGCGCCTGACCTACGCCCGCCTGCTGGTGGAGCATGACCGCCTCGAAGACGCCATGGGCGAATTCGCCACCCTGGTGCAGCAGAACCCCACCGACGACGACCTGCGCTTTTCCATGGCACTGGTCTGCCTGGAAGCCGAAGCCTGGCGCGAAGCCACCGTCTACCTGGAGGAGCTGATCGAGCGCGGCAGCCATGTCGATGCCGCTTATTTCAACCTCGGCCGCGCCTACCAGGCCATGGGTGACACGGCCAAGGCGCTGGAGGCACTGGAGCAGGTCGGAGCGGGCAACGAATATCTGCCGGCCAAGCTGCTGCAGAGCCAGCTGCTGTATGCCAGCGAACGCGACCAGGAAGCCTCCGCGCTGCTCGCCCAGGCACGCCAACAGCAACCCGACTATGCCATCCAGCTGTATCTGATCGAGATCGAGGCACTCTCCGAGCACAATCGCACCGAACAGGCCTGGCAGCTGGCCGAACAGGCGCTCGAGGAATTCCCGGACGACCTCAACCTGCTCTACACCCGCGCCATGCTCGCCGAGAAACGTGGCGACCTGGCGCAACTGGAAAGCGACCTGCGCTTCATCATCGAGCGCGAACCGGACAACGCCATGGCGCTCAATGCGCTGGGCTACACCCTCGCCGACCGCACCGACCGCCATGACGAAGCGCTGCAACTGATCGAACAGGCCTACCAGCTCAACCCGGAAGACCCGGCGATTCTCGACAGCCTCGGCTGGGTCAACTTCCGCCTGGGCAACCTCGCCGAGGCCGAGAGCCACTTGCGCAAGGCCCTGCAGCGCTTCCCGGACCACGAAGTGGCCGCGCACCTCGGCGAAGTGCTGTGGGCCCGCGGCGAACGCCGCGAGGCCCGCGCGGTCTGGTCAGAGGCATTGAAACAACAACCCGACAGCCAGGTTCTGCGCGATACGCTGAAGCGGCTGACCGGCTCGGAGAAGCCTGATCCATGAGCCTGAGAAACCTCCTCGTTCCCCTGCTCGCCCTGCTGCTGGCCGGTTGCGCCGGGCTCGGCCCGCGCGAATCGGTGGAAGGCACCGGCAACGCCGCCGCCTGGAAGGCACACAAGAGCCAGATCGCCAGCCTCGACGGTTGGCAGATCAGCGGCAAGATCGGCATCCGCGCGCCGCAGGATTCCGGCAGCGGCACCCTGTTCTGGCTGCAGCGCCAGGACTATTTCGACATCCGTCTCTCCGGCCCGCTGGGCCGCGGCGCCACCCGTCTCACCGGACGCCCGGACGCCGTATCGCTGGAAGTGGCCGGCCAGGGGCGTTTCGAAGCCACCTCGCCGGAAGCACTGGTGGAACAGCAGCTCGGCTGGCGGCTGCCGGTCTCGCACCTGCTCTGGTGGGTGCGCGGGCTGCCCGCACCGGACAGCCGCAGCCGCCTGAGCCTGGATGGCGCCAGCCGCCTGGCGCGGCTGGAACAGGATGGCTGGCAGGTCGACTACCTGGCCTACGCCGAGCACGACGGCTTCGCCCTGCCCGAGCGCATCCGCCTGCAAGGCCACGACCTGCAGATCACCCTGGTGGTCAAGGACTGGCAACCGCGCCAGCTGGGCCGCTGAATGCAGACACTGACCCTGCCGGCACCGGCCAAGCTCAACCTGATGCTGCACGTCCTCGGCCGTCACGCCGATGGCTATCACGAGTTGCAGACGCTGTTCCAGTTCCTCGACCATGGTGACGAGCTCAGCTTCAGCCTGCGCGACGACGGCCAGATCCGCCTGCACAGCGACCTGCCGGGCGTCGACCACGACAGCAACCTGATCGTGCGTGCCGCGCGCCTGCTGCAGCGCGAAAGCGGTTGCGCACTGGGTGCCGACATCCAGTTGCTCAAGCGCCTGCCCATGGGCGGCGGCATCGGCGGCGGCAGTTCCGACGCCGCCACCACCCTGCTCGGTCTCGACCGCCTGTGGCGGCTCGATCTCGGAGAAGATCGGCTGGCCGAACTGGGCCTCAGCCTCGGCGCCGACGTGCCGGTGTTCGTGCGCGGCCGCGCAGCCTTCGCCGAAGGGGTCGGCGAGCGCCTCCAGCCGGTCGAGCTGCCCGAACCCTGGTACCTCGTGATAGCGCCGCAAGTCTCTGTTAGTACAGCGGAAATATTTGCCGACCCGGAGTTGACACGTAATACCCCGGCCATTACAGTTCGCAGCCTTCTTGCTGGGGGCGGTCGTAACGACTGCCAGCCGGTAGTCGAAAAGCGCTACCCCGAAGTACGTAACGCTTTGAGCTTGTTGAACAAATTCGTTCCGGCAAGCATGACTGGCACTGGAGCTTGTGTGTTTGGGAGCTTCCCAAACGAAGGCGAGGCTGATAAAGTTCGCCGCCAACTTCCGGACACTTTGCCAAGTTTCGTGGCCCAGGGGCGTAACATCTCGATGTTGCACCGCAGCCTCGAAGGACTGGCGCAGGAAGTGAGTGCATAGCACACGGGTTGTACGATACAGGGGCGTCGCCAAGCGGTAAGGCACCAGGTTTTGATCCTGGCATGCGTTGGTTCGAATCCAGCCGCCCCTGCCATAACCTCCAAGGTTCGTACGATCGCAAGCGCACTCGAGTTGACCCTACAGGGGCGTCGCCAAGCGGTAAGGCACCAGGTTTTGATCCTGGCATGCGTTGGTTCGAATCCAGCCGCCCCTGCCATACACTTGAAGCTGTTCAAGAGCTCGCCTTTTGAACAGCTTTTTATTCATCGGACCCACCCTCAGGCAGGTACTGCGCGTGTCCAAGATGATGGTCTTCACGGGGAACGCCAACCCCGATCTGGCCCGGCGTGTCGTACGTCAGCTGCATATCCCCCTCGGTGATGCCTACGTCGGAAAGTTCTCCGACGGCGAAATCAGTGTCGAGATCAACGAAAACGTTCGTGGCAAGGACGTCTTTCTGATCCAGCCGACCTGCGCACCCACCAACGACAACCTGATGGAATTGGTGGTGATGGCCGATGCCTTCCGCCGCTCCTCGGCGACCCGCATCACCGCTGTCGTGCCCTATTTCGGCTACGCCCGCCAGGATCGCCGCCCGCGCTCGGCCCGCGTACCGATCAGCGCCAAGGTCGTGGCCGACATGCTCGACGTCGTCGGCGTCAACCGCGTCCTCACGGTCGACCTGCACGCCGATCAGATCCAGGGTTTCTTCGACATGCCGGTGGACAACATCTACGGCTCGCCGGTGCTGGTCGACGACATCCAGGCCCAGCGCTTCGAGAACCTGATGATCGTCTCCCCCGACATCGGCGGCGTGGTCCGCGCCCGTGCCGTGGCCAAGTCCCTCGGCGTCGACCTGGCGATCATCGACAAGCGTCGGCCGAAGGCCAACCAGTCCGAAGTGATGCACATCATCGGTGACATCGAAGGTCGTACCTGCATCCTCGTCGACGACATGGTCGACACCGCCGGCACCCTCTGCCACGCGGCCAAGGCCCTCAAGGACCATGGCGCGGCCAAGGTCTATGCCTACTGCACGCACCCGATCCTGTCCGGCCGTGCCATCGAGAACATCGAGGGCTCCGTGCTCGACGAGCTGGTGGTGACCAACACCATCCCGCTGTCGGCCGCCGCCCAGTCGTGCAGCCGAATTCGCCAACTGGACATCGCGCCAGTGGTGGCTGAAGCGGTACGCCGCATCAGCAATGCCGAATCGATCAGCGCGATGTTCCGCTAAGCGAAAGCTTCGGAAATCGAACTGAACGTAATGTGCCCCGCCTCGCGCGGGGCTTTTTGCCCAACAGCCCGAGCGCTGGTCGCAAGCGCGACGGGTAGTGTTGTTACTGGAGAAACGAAATGAGCAATTTCACCCTGAATGCCCAAGTGCGTTCCGACCTGGGGAAAGGTGCGAGCCGCCGCCTGCGTCGTAATGCCAGCCTGGTTCCCGCCGTCATCTACGGTGGCGACAAGGCCCCGCAGTCCATCAGCGTCCTGGCCAAGGACCTGGCCAAACTGCTGGAAAACGAAGCCTCCTTCAGCAGCGTGCTGACCCTGAACGTCGACGGCCAGAACGAATCCGTTCTGATCAAGGCGCTGCAGCGTCATCCGGCCAAGAGCTTCGTCCTGCACGCCGACTTCGTTCGCGTCGTTGCCGGCCAGAAAGTGGTTGCGCACGTTCCGCTGCACTTCATCAACCAGGAATCCTCCGTGGGCGTGAAGCAGCAAGGCGGCGAGATCCTGCACAACATCAACGAAGTCGAAGTGTCCTGCCTGCCGCAAGACCTGCCGGAGTTCATCGAAGTCGATCTGGCCCAGGTCGAAGTCGGCCAGGTACTGCACATGACCGACCTCAAGCTGCCGAAGGGCGTCGAGCTGGTCTCCCTGGCCCACGGCAGTGACCTGCCGGTCGCCAACATCCATGCTCCGCGCGTGAGCAAGGAAGACGCTCCGAAAGAAGAAGGCGCTGCCGAGTAATCCACTCGCGCAGAGCTGAACAAGAGGCCCCCGTCGTGACTGCCGTAAAACTGATCGTCGGCCTGGGAAACCCGGGCCCGGAATACGACCAGACCCGGCATAACGCGGGGGCCTTGTTCGTTGAGCGGCTGGCGGCCCGCGAGGGCGTCCAGCTCGGCAACGATCGCAAGTACTTCGGCCTGGTCGGCAAGTTCCGCCACCAGGGCGAGGACGTCCGCCTGCTGATCCCCACCACCTACATGAACCGCAGCGGTCAGGCGGTGGCGGCACTGGCCGGATTCTTCCGCATTCCCCCCGAGGCCATCCTGGTCGCCCACGATGAACTCGACATGCCCCCGGGCGTCGCCAAGCTCAAGCAGGGCGGCGGGCACGGCGGGCACAACGGGCTGCGCGACATCATCGCGCGGCTCGGCAACCAGAACGGCTTCCATCGCCTGCGCCTGGGCATCGGCCATCCCGGCCACAGCAGCCTGGTAACCGGCTACGTGCTCGGTCGCCCGCCGCAGTCGGAGCGGGAAAAGCTGGAAGCCAGCATCGATTTCGCCCTCGAGGTTCTGCCGGAAATGCTTTCCGGCGACTGGACCCGGGCAATGCAGCGCCTGCACAGCCAAAAGGCCTGAACCTAACTCCGAGGCAAGCTCACCATGGGATTCAACTGCGGCATCGTCGG
Source organism: Pseudomonas sp. BAY1663 (assembly GCF_000582595.1). Classification (NCBI taxonomy): domain Bacteria; kingdom Pseudomonadati; phylum Pseudomonadota; class Gammaproteobacteria; order Pseudomonadales; family Pseudomonadaceae; genus Pseudomonas; species Pseudomonas sp. BAY1663. The sequence goes on along the minus strand of NZ_AZSV01000037.1, from coordinate 11,192 downwards.
TCTGCCCAACGTCGGCAAATCCACCCTGTTCAACGCCCTGACCAAATCCGGCATCGCGGCGGAGAACTTCCCGTTCTGCACCATCGAGCCGAACAGCGGCATCGTGCCGATGCCCGACGCCCGCCTGGCGGCCCTGGCCGAGATCGTCAAGCCCGAGCGCGTGCTGCCGACCACCATGGAATTCGTCGACATCGCCGGCCTGGTCGCCGGCGCCTCCAAGGGTGAGGGCCTGGGCAACAAGTTCCTCGCCAACATCCGCGAGACCGACGCCATCGCCCACGTGGTGCGCTGCTTCGAGGACGAGAACGTCATCCACGTCGCCAACAGTGTCGACCCCAAGCGTGACATCGAGATCATCGACCTCGAACTGATCATGGCCGACCTCGACAGCTGCGAGAAGCAGCTGCAGCGCGTCGCCCGCACCGCCAAGGGCGGCGACAAGGAAGCGGTGGCGCAGAAGGCGCTGCTGGAGAAGCTGATCCCGCACCTCACCGAAGGCAAGCCGGCGCGCAGCCTGCTGAAGCACTTCAGCGACGAGGAAAAGCGCCTGGCCCGTACCTTCCACCTGCTGACCACCAAGCCGGTGATGTACATCGCCAACGTCGCCGAGGACGGCTTCGCGAACAACCCGCACCTAGACGTGGTCAACGCCATCGCCGAGGAAGAAGGCGCCATCGTCGTGCCGGTCTGCAACAAGATCGAGGCCGAGATCGCCGAGCTGGACGATCTGGAAGAGATGCAGATGTTCCTCGAGACCATGGGCATGGACGAGCCGGGCCTGAACCGCGTGATCCGCGCCGGCTACCAGCTGCTCAACCTGCAGACCTACTTCACTGCTGGGGTCAAGGAAGTCCGCGCCTGGACCGTCAAGGTCGGCGCCACCGCCCCGCAGGCCGCCGCGGTGATCCACACCGATTTCGAGAAGGGCTTCATCCGCGCCGAAGTCATCGCCTACGCCGACTTCATCGCCTACAAGGGCGAAGCCGGCGCCAAGGAAGCCGGCAAGTGGCGCCTGGAAGGCAAGGACTACATCGTCAAGGACGGCGACGTGATGCACTTCCGCTTCAACGTCTGACGATTTTTGCTGGATCTCGGTGGCGCTCAGTAGCGCTTGGCAGACAGATTGGCCCGTTGTAAATCAATGGGTTGCATAAACAATACGGTCTACTGAGCGTTCCTATTGTTCATCGAGGTCTGAAAAATTCGGGGGTAGCGTTGGGGGTACTCGTGTTCAACCGTGGGGGTACATCTCCCCGCAGTGGAGTCCAACGATGCCCGAAAACCTACTCACCGACCTCAAGGTCAAGTCGGCCAAATCGACTGATCGAGATTGGAAACTATCAGACGGCGGGGGCCTGTTCCTGCTGGTTAAGCCCACCGGCGGCAAGCTCTGGCGGTGGAAGTACCGCCTGCAAGGCAAGGAGAACCTCTTTGCCATTGGCGGCTTTCCTCAAGTAAGCCTTGCAGAGGCGCGTGCGGCCCGCGAGAAGGCGCGCGCATTGGTCAAGCAAGGCATCCATCCTGCCCATGAGCGGCAGCAGGTCAAGCAGCGCAACCTCGAAGCGCTGGAGGAGCGCAAGCGCGCCCGTGAAAGCTCGTTCGCCAAGGTGGCGCAGGCGTACCTGGCCGAGATCAAGCCTGTCTTTGCGCTCAGTTCCTACCGCACGAAAGAGTCCCGCATCAGGAAGTACCTGTCGCCCAAGTTCGATGGGATGCCGATGAGCGATATTGGCGTGAAGCAGATCCGCCCGCTACTGGAGGAATGCAAGTCCCACGGAGCCTGGGCGGCTATCCATGTCAAAGGTGATCTTTCGGCCATCTTCGAGTTCGCGGTAGTGCGTGGCTTGGCAGAGGCCAATCCGATTCCCAGTCTTCGCGGGCTGCTGCGCGTGCCGTTCAGCGAGAGCAAGGCGGCGATGACGAGAGAGCAAATCCAGAAGTTCTATCAGGAGTTGCGCGGCTACCGGGGCTATCCGGAAACCTCGTTGTGTCTGCGGCTGATTGCGCTGACCGCATGCCGTCCAGGGGAGGCGGCGGATGCCGAGTGGGACGAGTTCGACTTTGAGGACGCACTGTGGCGTCGGCCTGCGGCGAAGATGAAAGCGCGGCGTGACCATGTCAGTCCTTTGTCCACGCAGGCCATGGCGGTGCTGAAGGACCTGCAGCACATCACGAGTGGCGGGCGTTATCTGTTCCCGCACCGGAGCGGCAAGGGCTTCACCACGCCCAACCGGCTCACTACGCGATGCGCGACATGAATCTAGGCCGGGGCACGACGCCGCATTGCTGGCGGACGACCTTTTCGACCTGGGCCAATGAGAACGGATACCGGCCTGATGCGATTGAACGGCAGCTTGCCCACGTGGAAAGCAACAAGGTGCGGGCGACGTACAACAAGGCGCTGCTGCTGGATCAGAGAAGGACGCTGCTGCAGGACTGGGCGGACTACCTGAGTGCTGCGGAGGGCAGCAGCACGGCATAGGGACAACTTCGCCGAGTGTTGCTGAACGAATGGGCAGGTGCGGCCTTTTCCTTTGCTGGGTAGGGCCGTTGCCCCTTGGGTGCCATTCCCTTGCCCTTTGCCTTTGCCGAAGGATCAGCGCAGGGAATGGGGTAGTCACTTTGGGGTATTGAGGTAATTTTTATTGGATTACCCCATTGTGTGTCGCCGCATCAAGGTTTCCCTGGTTGTTCGGCAATGCTTATCAGTGGGTGATATCATTGTAAGTCGACGTGTCTTTGGACTTATGCGCATGAAACGCTGCATTGTCGGTGTTCGGCAACTGGATCGCCCGCCCCAGCAGGGCGGTGAGGTTCCCAGCATTTGGTTCCCATCCTTGGCGTCGCTGGCGGCCGTGCTATCGGATGACAACCGCCGTCTGCTGCATCTGATCCATAACAAGCAGCCTAAGTCTTTGACGGAGCTGGCTGAACTCAGTGGCCGCAAGGTGCCAAACCTGTCTCGCACTCTGAAGACGATGGCCGATTACGGACTGGTTTCACTGCAACGCAATGTTCGCGATGTTCAGCCGACTGCGTTAGCAACCGAATTTCTGGTTATGTTGGATTGAGTGTCATGGACGAAGTGGATGACGTCGCTACACGGCTACAAGATCGCGCGTCGAGCACCGAACGATAGGCAGGAATAATGGGGAAAAGCAGCATGGAAGGGACTACATCCTATGAATAAGCAGACGCTCAGCGAACGCGACATCTGCACCAAGTTCATCACGCCGGCTCTGGAAAAGGCCGGATGGGACGTCCTGACCCAAGTACGCGAAGAGTTCCTGCTGACCAAGGGACGCATCATCGTGCGCGGCAAACTGCACACACGTGGTCAGCACAAGCGTGCCGACTACGTGCTGTTCCACAAGCCCAACCTACCCATCGCCGTCATCGAAGCCAAGGACAACAAGCATGCCATCGGCTCGGGCATGCAACAGGCCCTCGGCTATGCCGAAATGCTGCAAGTGCCTTTCGTATTCAGCAGCAATGGAGATGGCTTCCTGTTCCACAACAAGATCGCCAAGGACGGTGTGATCGAGCGCGAACTGAGCCTGGATGAGTTCCCCAGTGCCGATACGCTGTGGCAATGGTGGGCAGAGCATCAGGGCCTGAGCACGCAGCAACAGGCCTTGGTGGCTCAGGACTACTACAGCGATGGCAGCAACAAGATGCCTCGCTACTACCAGCTGCTCGCCATCAACAAAACCATCGAGGCAATTGCCAAAGAGCAGAAGCGCATTCTGCTGGTGATGGCCACGGGCACAGGCAAGACCTATACCGCCTTCCAGATCATCTGGCGGTTGTGGAAGTCGCGTGCCAAGAAACGCATCCTGTTCCTGGCGGACCGCAACATCCTGGTCGATCAGACCATGACCAACGATTTCAAGCCGTTCGGCGCAGCGATGACCAAGATCCAGAAGCGGCAGGCCAACAAGTCGTATGAGATCTATCTGTCGCTTTACCAGGCCGTCACCGGTAACGAAGAAGAACGGAACATCTACAAGCAGTTCAGCCCGGAATTCTTCGATCTGATCGTGATCGACGAATGCCACCGGGGCAGCGCCGCCGAAGATTCGGCCTGGCGCGAGATCCTGACGTATTTCCACTCCGCCACACAGATCGGCCTGACCGCAACGCCCAAGGAAACCAAGGATGTATCCAACATCGACTACTTCGGCGAGCCATCTACACCTACTCGCTACGCCAAGGCATCGACGATGGCTTTCTAGCGCCCTACAAGGTGGTGCGCATTGACCTGGACAAAGACCTGACCGGCTGGCGTCCCGACAAGGGCATGCTCGACAAGCACGGTAACGAGATCGAAGACCGTATCTACAACCAGCGTGATTTTGACAAGACGCTGGTGCTGGAACAGCGCACGCAAGTGGTGGCGCGCAAGATCAGCGAATACTTGAAAGCCAGCAACCGCTTCGACAAGACCATCGTCTTCTGCGACAACATCGACCATGCCGAACGCATGCGCCAGGCGCTGGTCAACGAAAACGCCGACCTAGTGGCGCAGAACCACCGCTATGTCGTGCGCATCACCGGCGACAACGAAGAAGGCAAGATGGAGTTGGACAACTTCATCTTCCCGGAAAGCAAATACCCCGTCATCGCGACCACTTCCAAGCTGATGACCACGGGCGTCGATGCCCAGACCTGCAAGCTCATCGTGCTGGATCAGCGCATCCAGTCGATGACCGAATTCAAGCAGATCATCGGTCGCGGAACGCGCATCAACGAGGACTTCGACAAGTACTGGTTCACCATCCTCGATTTCAAGAAAGCGACCGAACTGTTCGCCGATCCGGCTTTCGACGGCGATCCCGTGCAAATTTATGAGCCAGGCCCAGGCGAGCCACCGCTTCCTCCAGATGAAGAAGATGGGGAGGCGTCGCCTGACGATGAATTCACCTATCCCACGCCGGACGACAACCCCGCGTACCCCGGTGGCGTAGCCGAACCGCTGCCAGGTGAGGAAGGCAGCAACGTGCGCCGTTACGTTGTCGCCAACGTCGAGGTCAAGGTGGTGGCCGAGCGGGTGCAGTATTTCGACGCCAACGGCAAACTGATCACCGAGTCCCTGAAGGACTACACCCGCAATACCCTGGCCAAAGAATTCGCATCGCTCGACGATTTTCTGCGCCATTGGAGCAAGGCCGAGAAGAAGCAGGCCATCATCGACGAGCTGGCCCACCAAGGCATCTTCTTCGAGGCCTTGGCCGGCGAGGTGGACAAGCAAGCCGGCAAGGATTTCGACCCCTTCGATCTGCTGTGCCACGTGGCCTGGGATCAACCCCCGCTCACGCGCAAGGAGCGGGCCGAACAGGTCAAGAAGCGCGATTACTTCGCCAAGTACGGCGCGCAGGCGCAGAAGGTGCTCGAAGCCCTGCTCGACAAGTATGCCGACGAAGGCGTGGCCGCCATCGAGGAAACGCAAATCCTCGCCATCGCTCCCTTCAACCGCCTGGGCACACCGATCGAACTGGTGCGTGCCTTTGGCGGCAAGACCCAATACCAACAGGCCGTGGGCGAGCTCGAGCGTGAGCTCTATCGCGCCTGACCAGAACTAGACTCAGGAAGTATTCATGTCACTTGCAACTCTTATCAAAGCCATTCAAGACATCATGCGCAAGGATGTCGGCGTCGATGGCGACGCCCAGCGCATCAGCCAGATCTGCTGGTTGTTGTTCCTGAAGATCTTCGACGATAAGGAACAGGAGTGGGAACTCACCCAGTCCAGCTACCGTTCGCCGCTGCAAAGCCGCTTTCGCTGGAGCAACTGGGCCAAGGATCCGGAAGGCATGACCGGCGAAGAGCTGATCGACTTCGTCAACAACGACCTCTTTCCTGCCTTGAAACAGCTTGCCACCAAGGCGGGCGTGTCCGCGCAAGGACGGGTGATCGGCTCGGTGTTCGAGGATGCCTACAACTACATGAAGTCCGGCACGCTGTTGCGCCAGGTGATCAACACCATTGAAGAGGACGTGGATTTCAACTCGTCTAGCGACCGGCACCTGTTCAACGACATCTACGAGAAGATCCTCGCCGACCTGCAGTCGGCCGGCAACGCCGGCGAGTACTACACCCCGCGGGCGGTTACGCAGTTCATGGTCGATATCCTCGACCCGAAACTTGGCGAGAGCATCCTCGACCCGGCCTGCGGCACGGGCGGCTTCCTGACCTGCGCCATCGAGCACCTCAAGAAGCAGGTCAAGACACCGGATGACAACCGGCTGCTGCAAGAGAATATCCACGGCGTCGAGAAGAAACCCCTGCCGCACATGCTCGCCATGACCAACATGATGCTGCACGGCATCGACGTGCCTACCCGCATCCGCCACGACAACACGCTCTCTCGCCCCTTCAAGGACTATGGCCCACGCGACCGGGTGGACATCATCATCACCAACCCACCGTTCGGTGGCATGGAGGAGGATGGCATCGAGAAGAACTTCCTCGCCAAGCACCAGACCCGTGAGACCGCCGACCTGTTCATGGCGCTGATCATGCACCTGCTCAGGCACGATACCGGGCGCGCCGCCGTGGTGCTGCCGGATGGCTTCCTGTTCGGCGAGGGGGTGAAAACCACGCTCAAGCGCGAACTGCTGGAAGAGTTCAACCTGCACACCATCGTGCGCTTGCCCAAGGGCGTGTTCTCCCCCTACACCAGCATCGCCACCAACATCCTGTTCTTCGAGAAGGGCGGCCCCACAAAGGACGTATGGTTCTTCGAGCACCCCTACCCGGCAGGCTACAAGAGCTATTCGCGTTCCAAGCCGTTGACCATTGGGGAATTCGATCTTGAGAAAACCTGGTGGGGCGGCCCGCAGCGTAAGGGGCGCAAGACCACCGAGCATGCCTGGAAGGTCTCTGCCAAGGATCTGGCTGCTCGCAACTACAACCTGGACTGCAAGAACCCGCACGAGGTGGCTGTCGAACTGGGTGATCCGGACGAGCTGATGGCCGAATACCAGGACATCACCCGCCAGTTGCAGGCTGCCCAGCAAGCGCTGAAAACCGAACTGCTGGCCGCGCTGAAGGCCACCAGCCGGGAGGCGGAATGAGCGACAACCCCGTGTCCCTCGTTCCCGCGCCGGAAGGCTACGCCAACTGGTTGGGCGAGCTGAAGAAGCGCATCCACAGTGCCCAGCAACGGGCCGCGCTGGCCGTCAACCGCGAGCTGGTACTGCTCTACTGGCAGATTGGCCGTGACATCCTGCAACGGCAGGCCGAGCAGGGCTGGGGGGCCAAGGTCATCGAGCGGCTGGCGCACGACCTCAGGACCGCCTTTCCCGAGATGAAGGCTTTTCTCGCGCCAACCTGATGTACATGCGCTCCTTCGCCGACGCTTGGCCGGACGCAGCAATTGTCCAACAGGCTGTTGGACAATTGCCCTGGGGCCACAACCTGGTGTTGCTGGCCAGGCTGAAGCAGCCAGAACAACGCCTGGCCTATGCCCAGCGCGCCGTGGAACACGGCTGGTCGCGTGCAACACTGGAAATCCATATCGAATCCCGCCTGCTGGAGCGGGAAGGCCAGGCGATCACCAACTTCGCCGCCCGCTCCCCGCGCCGGGAACCGATCTGGCTCGGCAAGCCCTCAAGGATCCCTACCTGTTCGACTTCCTGGATGTTGGCCAGGAAGCCAACGAGCGGGATATCGAGTCAGCGCTGGTCAAGCACATCACCCAGTTCCTGCTGGAACTGGGTGCGGGCTTCGCCTTCGTCGGTCGCCAGGTTCATCTGGAAGTGGGCGGCGACGATTTCTACATTGACCTGTTGTTCTACCACCTCAAGCTGCGCTGCTACGTGGTCATCGAGCTGAAAGCCGAGAAGTTCAAACCGGAACACCTCGGCCAGTTGAGTTTCTACCTCACTGCTGTGGATATGCAGGTCAAGGCCGAACAGGACAACCCCACCATCGGCCTGCTGCTGTGCAAGAGCAAGAACACCGTGGTGGCCGAATACGCATTGCGCGACAAGACCCAGCCCATCGGCGTGGCGGAATACCAATTGATCGAATCCCTGCCTGAAGAACTGCAAACCAGCCTGCCCAGCATCGAACAGATCGAGCGCGAACTGGGAGGCGAGCATGAATAAGCACACCGCCGAACTGCTGGAAAAGCACTTCGATACCGCCTTTGCCGCACCCGATGGCATCAAGAAACTGCGCGAGCTGATCCTGACCTTAGCCATGCAGGGCAAGCTGGTGCCGCAGGATCCGAACGATCAGCCTGCCAGTGAACTGTTGGAGCGTAGCCGTGCTCAGATGGTAAACGCAATGAATGGAGGAGGTGCCAAGAGGGAAAAGGCCGCCGCTTCTATCGAAGAAAGTGAGAAACGCTTTCTCCCACCAAATACTTGGGCGTGGTGCCGGCTTGTTGATTTAGGGCAATTCATCAATGGAGCAGCATTTAAACAAAGTGATTGGGATAAGACTGGTCGGCCTATCATTAGAATTCAGAATCTTTCGGGTCGAAGTGTAGTATTTAATCGAACCCGAAAAGAGTTTGATCAATCCATCTTGGTGAAAAAAGGAGACATTCTCGTTTCCTGGTCGGCAACACTCGATGCTTACATTTGGCATGGAGAAGAAGGCGTACTTAATCAACATATTTTCCGAGTACTGCCAGCTCCGCTTGTAAACAAGAAGTATTTGTTCTGGCTTCTGAAATGGGTAATACGCCAATTGGCTGAAAGTGATCATGCGCATGGACTAGTTATGACGCATATCAATAGAGGTCCTTTTTTGGCGTATCCTATTGCTATTCCTCCTATGGAAGAGCAAGCCCGTATCGTTAATAAATTTGATGAATTGATTGCACGCTGTGACGAACTAGAAAGGTCCGCACTGCACAGCAGGAAGCACGCCTGACCGTTCATACCACAGCCATCAAGCAACTGCTGAACATCGCCGAACCCGAGCAGCACCAGCGCGCCCAGACCTTCCTCGCCGAACACTTCGGCGAGCTCTACACCGTCAAGGAGAACGTCACCGAACTGCGCAAGGCCATCCTGCAACTGGCTGTTATAGGAAAGCTCACGAAACGCAGCAAAGATGACGGCACTGTAAGCGAACTTTTGGAGAAGATTAAGTCTGAGCGGCTGCGTCTAAGAAATCGTGGCGCAACCTCAAAACGAATTGAATCAAATAATCTAGGTTATTCAATCCCAGGGCATTGGTCCATATTGCCCCTAGAGGAAATTTTGATCTTCGGTCCGACCAATGGGTATTCACCCAAGGCTGTTGATTATGAAACCAATGTTAAATCATTAACATTGAGCGCAACAACATCTGGCATCTTCAAGGGTGAGCACTCGAAGTTTATTGCGGAAGAAATTCCCGCCGACTCAGAGCTCTGGTTGCAGGAGGGAGATATTCTTGTGCAGCGCGGAAATACGCTTCAATACGTTGGTGTTCCAGCGATTTATCGCGGAGAGCGGCATACATACATTTATCCAGACTTAATGATGAAGCTGCGTGTTTCTACCGAGCTTAATAGGGAATATATTTGCTTTGTAATGAGCGCCGCTCCGAGTCGTGATTATCTTCGTGATCGAGCATCTGGCACATCCGGGACAATGCCAAAAATAAATCAGAAAACATTGAACAGCCTGCCGATTCCAATACCGCCACTAGAGGAGCAGCATCGCATCGTCAAAAAAATCGACGAACTGATGGCTCTATGTGACTCACTAGAGCAGCAGATCGACGCCAACACCAGCAAGCAGACAGAATTGCTGAGTGCTCTGATTCGTGCGCAATCGCAAGGTGGCGCAGTTGAAGACGCCCAGCAATCATCACGTTCAACGGCCCAAGTTATTGACCTCGCCACCTACCGTGCGAGCATCGGCTGCTATGCGATCAATAAGCTCGCCACTGCCCAATACTTCGGTCGAACCGCTGCCGCCAAGGTGATGTACCTGGCGCAAGCGCACATTGGCCTGGATCTGGATCTGAAGCCTGAACGTCAGGCTGCCGGGCCACTGGATACCTGGATTTATGATTTCGAGCGGCAAGGTCAAGGGCGGAGCTGGTTCGAGGTCAATGAAAAGACCTTGGTCAACGGCAGGAAAAAGACGGAGTACCGCTGCTTATCGGCGTTGTCGGAGCCCGCAGCGAAAGCCGAAGCCCTGATGACGGCCGGCCAGAGGACTGAATTTGACCGCCTGATCTACGCCCTGGCAGACAAGAAGACCGAAGAGGTCGAGATCATCGCCACACTTTTTGCGGTATGGAATGATTTCCTGATCGATGGTGTTCAACCGACGGATACGCAGATCATCTCCGATGTTCGTGAAAACTGGCACGAACGCAAGGCACGCTTCACCCCAGCCGAGCTTGGCCAATGGCTTGATTGGCTACGCAGAGAGAACATCATTCCTCGAGGACTGCCACCGAGAACCGTGCAGCAATCAAGATTGGGCTTTGATTAACGGTGAACTTTGCATGGCAGCGAGAGGCACGTTTGCAAGACTGGGAGGTGCCCCGAAAAAGAAGAATCAAGACGGTAATGAGATAACCAAATGACCAACCTGCAATATCTTGGCCTTGCCTATCGCAAAGCGAAAGTGGATCTCTACTATTCGTCTCATGCTTCGTTGGATGCAATTGCGAGTTATGAAGAAAATTTGCACTCCAACCTTTCTGCGCTGCAGGACAAGCTCAATGGCGAGGATGAAGTCTGGGTGACATCACCGGAGTTCATCGGCACTTGGACGCTGGCCACCAAATCTGTCGAAATGGATTGCTGGGCGAAGCACAAGAAAGAAAATGGCAGTGGATTGATTTTCTCCTCACATGCCGATGAGTGGGAACATGCGCTGAAAGCCTTGGCAGAAAAGGAGCTGCCAGAAAAGCCCAAAGCCGAATTCCGAATAATGGCCCGATGCAGCCTGGACTTTCATGTGCTTTCCACCTTATGGATGCTGGAAGTCGGGCAGTTATTCGATGCAAGATTGAGCGAGTGTGCATATGGCAACCGCTTGCGCCGCACTCAAAATGGCAAAGACATCAACAAGCTGTCGCTTGGTTCGTTCCAGCCTTATCTGAAGCCCTTTCGCGACTGGCGTGACAAGGGTATTGCCGCGATGCGTACCGCGCTGGATGCCGACAAAAAGATCGTGGCATTAACGGCGGATGTCAGTTCCTTCTATCACGAACTGAATCCCGCTTCATGC
>NZ_AZSV01000036.1:0-41115 GCF_000582595.1 Pseudomonas sp. BAY1663 | reverse complement strand
ACGAAGGGCAAGGCGAAAAGCACGGCGATCAGCAGTTTGCGCATGGTTAATCTCCTTCAGTAGAACAGCGGGGCGAGCCACGGCACGGCCAATAGGCCGAGCAGCAGCACGCTGACGATCCAGAACACGAGTCGCTGTCGCACGAGCGTGCGCGGATCGGCGCAGGGTGTACCTGGCGTACAAACCTGTGGCACCAGGTAGAGCTTGCGGAATGCCAATCCCAGGAACAGTAGAGTCAACCCGATGAAGAGGGGGCGTAGTGGCTCCATCATGGTCAGAGCGCCCACCCACGTACCGCCGACACCGAGTGCCAACAGCACCAGTGGCCCGACACAGCACACCGACGCACCGATGGCGGTCAGCGAACTCGCGACCAGCGAGCCTTTCCCGGTGAGTTGCATCCCCATTCCCATCTCCTGAGCCTGATTGCCTAGGTGCTATTCTAAACTCCGTACCAAAGTACGGAATCAAGGAGAAAGTGATGGCCACAGAGCTGACCATTGGCAAGCTGGCAGACGCCGCCGGGGTGAACGTCGAGACGATCCGCTACTACCAGCGACGCGGGCTGCTGGATGAACCAGCCAAACCCTTGGGTGGCCATCGGCGCTATCCGGTGGACATGGTGAAGCGACTGCGTTTCATCAAGCGGGCTCAGGCGCTGGGTTTCACGCTCTCGGAAGTCGGTGGACTGCTGACGCTGGATGAGTCGTGCGCCTGTGCCGAAACGCGAGCACGGGCTGCACGCAAGCTCGCGTTGATCGAGCAGAAGATGGCCGACTTGGTCGTCATGCAGCAACTGTTAGGCGAACTGGTGCAGCAATGTGATGCGGGAGACGGCGGAACGATCTGCCCGATCATCGAGGCACTGATCAGAGAGTAATGCCTGGCGGGTGAGCTGGAGATCGGAAAGCCCCTTTACGGTGGGATTCAGAGCTTACGTTGGTTTTTGGTTCCATTGCTCCCCAAACCCCAACTGCCGCTTGATCACCCGAAACGGGTGCTCAACCTTGGCCCGTACCTGAGCCTTGGCTTTCTCGATCTTGCGTCTGGCTTTGTACAGCGCGCTGCTCTTGCCCAGCTTTTTGTAAGTGCTGCGCCGTGCTGCCACCTGCCAAATCACTTCGCGGCCATCATGCTCGGCACGCTTCTCGACGCCGGTATAACCCGCATCGGCGCAGACCACGTTTTCCTCGCCATGCAGCAACTTGTCGACCTGGGTGACGTCCGCCACGTTAGCCGCCGTACCTACCACGCTATGTACCAGGCCCGATTCGTCATCGACGCCGATGTGGGCCTTCATGCCAAAGTAATACTGGTTGCCCTTCTTGGTCTGGTGCATCTCTGGGTCGCGCTTGCCGTCTTTGTTCTTGGTCGAACTCGGCGCATTGATCAGCGTGGCATCGACGATGGTGCCTTGGCGCAGCGACAGGCCACGGTCACCCAGGTAGCCATTGATCACGGCCAGGATGCCAGCAGCCAGTTCGTGTTTCTCCAGCAGGCGACGGAAGTTGAGGATGGTGGTTTCGTCGGGGATACGCTCCAGGCTCAGCCCCGCGAACTGCCGCAGGATGGTGGTCTCGTACAGTGCCTCCTCCATCGCTGGATCGCTATAACCGAACCAGTTTTGCATTAGATGAACCCGCAGCATTGCCATCAACGGGTACGCCGGACGGCCACCTTCACCCTTGGGGTAATGCGGCTCGATCAGGGCAATCAACCCCTTCCACGGCACCACCCGATCCATCTCGATCAGGAACAGCTCTTTGCGGGTCTGCTTGCGCTTGCCGGCGTACTCGGCATCGGCGAAGGTCATCTGCTTCATCAGAAAACTCGGTGGGTGGCGTTCGGCTATTTTGCCAAAATCAGAAAGTCTTTTTCAGACTGTCCCTAGCATGTCTCTGGTCGATGACATAGCGGCAACGAGTGATGTCACAAGTTCACTCCGGTTGATATCGAGCTAACTGTCTAGCAACAGCGTTGAGCGCAAAGCAGGCTTATGCTTCGCTGCGATGACTGTCGGCCTGCCTGGTGTCGATACAAACACTGCCGTCTAGTTCCATTTCAAGTGTCGAGTGGCTGACTTTGAATTGCTCATGAAGTACTCGTTTTAAATCAGTCTTTACTCGTTCAATTTCGGGCAGGCTAGCCTTCTTGATGACAACGTGAGCTTCCAATGCAGTTGAATGTTCGGCAATTTCCCAGACATGTACGTGGTGAACACTCACAACGTCGTCCACTTGCTCCATGACATTGATTATATCAGTGATGGAAACTCCTTCTGGTGCGCCCTCCATTAACAAGTGAATGGTTTTAGGCAGCATGCTAAAGCCCTGCCAGAGCACGTACCCAGCAATCATCAGTGTCAGGACAGTATCCGTCCAGTACCAGCCATACAGAAGAATCAATGTTCCGGCAATAATAACCCCGACGGAGGCCAGCGCATCCGACACATTGTGCAGGAATGCCGCCTTTATATTCATGCTATTCTTAGACATTGTGTAGGTGAGCAAGGCCGTGACGACATCTACAATCAAGGCTATTCCCGCCACCACGACCACTGTCCATCCTTCAATGGGCTGTGGGGCAAAAAACCGACCTATAGCTTCGTAGATGAGGTAGAGACCAACGATAATCAGCGTGACCAAGTTAATCAAAGCCGCTATGGTTTCACTGCGTCGGTAGCCGAAGGTTTTAAAAGCATCTGGCGGTTTGCGACCGATTTTACGTGCGATGAGCGCAATAACCAGTGATGCGGCATCGCTCAAGTTATGTAGCGCGTCAGCTATGAGCGATAAACTGCCAGAAAGTATTCCTCCAACAACTTGTGCCAGAGTTAGCACAGTATTAACGCCAATGGCAGCGATTAAACGCTTATCGCCTATGGCTTCGGTGTTATGGTTATGTTCGTGAGCCATTGGTTTTTAACCGTCCTTAAATAACATAAGTCAAGGATAGGGAACCCAAAAAAAGTAATAGATAATACTAGCACCAATACCATCTGGCCTTCCAAACCACACTGACAGAAATGGGACCACTCTCAAGCGAGTTCGTGCATTATCGTCTGAAACTTGCCGATAACTGGCCGATCCCTCTCAAACGTTAAACGACGTTGCTCGCTAATGATAGATGATACGGCGTCAATCCGAGGATGACAAAATTGTAATCTTCCAATCATTCTTTTCGTAGGATAGGCCCTTGCAGATTGGTGCGCCTCGGTGCTGACATGACGAAGCAAGGCGCTCATGTCACCGCGCAATGGAAGCATTACATTTCAATAATGTAATGCTTGGCTCATGCTGCTGTTAGCTTCAATCACGCAAAATTCATTCGAACCTGCAGGGCTCAGCGAGAAAGCTCAGCAAGCCACCTTTGAATTTAGCGAGGACTGCCCTATGAATCTGTTGAAAGCTATTGTTGTTGGTTTGGTAATCTGCGGCTCCGCATTGTCTTATGCAGAAGATGGCTATGACCGCTCAATTAAATTTAATGAAAAATTCCGAGCAGATCAAAAACGAATTCACGGAACCGAATCCGCCAAACGAAAAATAGACGAATTACAGATTAAGGATACCCGCCAAGATCAGAACAATACGGAAAGCAAGAAAGAAACCAAAGCTGACTAACCGCTTCATATCTGAACGATATTCGCCTCCGGCAGCTTCCAAGCTCCTTTGGAAGCAGTTGCACTCTAAGCGCCTTCGGGGCGCTTTTTTGTTTCCATAACTTGCCCGCAACATCGCTACCAGCGAATCGCCCTTGATTTATAAAAGCCGTTTCGTTTAAGTCAGGCCGCCATCGCCTGATCTGTTGTTATTAGCCTTCGCAAGGAGCATATCGAGTGAGCTGAACAGACGCTGGTGGCCTACCCCGCATCCATGTCGGGGGTCGTCATCTCAGCGGTCTCGCGGTTCGTGCATGATTGAAGGTGTCAGCTCGGTCTTGTACAGCCTGCTGATCATTCCAGCCAGGGCGTTGTCGTAGCTATCGCCCCTTGCTGCCAACCAGGGCAGGTCAGCCGCTGCTCGCATAATCCTTCGTCAGCTCACCTTGGGTGAAAGCCATCAGGTCGAGGAGGCGTATGTAGCGCAGGTCATAGCACTTAGCGCGAGCAAGTTTCTTATTTACCGCTTAGATGCATCAGACCTGCGCCACCAAGGCTGTACTGCCCGCTGCGCCGCTAATGAACTTAGCGCTCCGATAATCAACACGCCCCGTTCTTGCTTGCTAGCAAGAACGGGGCGTTGTGTACCGCCATCCGATATCTAGCTCGTTCTGTCGGCGGCTAGCGCGATTTCTTGCTCCTCCAATTCGTCTTCGCGCCGATGAGCCATCTGGTAGAGCAACGGCAAAACTAATAGCGTTAGCACCGTTGAGGAGAGAATCCCCCCGATTACCACCGTCGCAAGGGGGCGCTGCACCTCTGCACCGGTACCCACATTCAAGGCCATTGGAACGAACCCGAGTGAAGCCACTAGGGCCGTCATCAATACCGGGCGTAGCCGGGTAAGAGCGCCCTCGCGGATCGCGGTGTCCAGAGGCAAACCTTGCTCCCGTAGGCTACGGATGAAGGAGATCATTACCAGGCCATTTAGAACTGCGACGCCTGACAGAGCAATAAAGCCAACACCTGCTGAAATGGACAATGGGATATCTCTGAGCCACAGCGCAACAATGCCTCCCGTGAGCGCAAATGGAATCCCGGTAAAGACCAACAAGCCGTCTTTGACATTGTTGAACATCATGAAAAGCAGAATGAAGACCAGGAGCAGCGCCACGGGGACGACAATCTGCAGCCGCTTCGTTGCCGATTCAAGCTGCTCAAAGGTACCGCCCCAATCGATCCAATAACCTGCCGGGATATCTACCTGAGCCTGGATTTTCTGTTCTGCCTCGGATACGAATGATCCAATGTCCCGACCACGGACGTTTGCACTGACAACAATTCGCCGTTTCCCTTCCTCTCTACTGATCTGATTCGGACCGGGGGCCAAATCCAGGGTGGCCACCTCGCCGAGGGGGATATAACTTATGGCGCTGTTTAATTCCCTTGGAAGGGCAATTGGAAGCCGCTCAATTGCGGCGAGATCGCTGCGTATCTCGTCCGGTAAACGAACTACGATATCGAAACGCCGGTCTCCTTGAAACAAGGTGCCTGCCTCTCGGCCCCCGATGGCTACTGCAACCGCTTGCTGTACGGTATCTAGACTCAGGCCGTATCGTGCGATTTGATCGCGATCGATATCGATCGTGAGCATAGGAAGACCAGTTGTTTGCTCGACCGTAACCTCTGAAGCGCCTGGTACTTGTCCTAGCACCTCGGACACTTCCGCCGCCGTGCTGTTAAGAACGTCCATGTCATCACCATAGATTTTCACGGCTACAGCGGCACGAACACCGGAAATCAATTCGTTGAAACGCAGTTGAATCGGCTGGGAAAACTCGTAGTTATTGCCCGGTAGCTCAGCGGCGGATGCTTGGACCTCGCTTAAGAGTTCATTGCGCGACTTGCCTGGATCCGGCCATTGTTCTTGAGGCTTCAGCATGACGTACCCGTCAGAGATATTTGGTGGCATGGCATCGGATGCCACCTCCGCAGTGCCTGTGCGCGCAAAAATCCGCTCGATCTCCGGAAACTCGTCCATAAGCTTTCGTTCCAGCTGCTGCTGCATCTCGACAGACTGACTAAGGCTGGTAGCCGGTACACGAAGGGCTTGGATAGCGAAGTCCCCCTCGTTGAGGCTAGGCACGAATTCACTGCCCATACGTGACCCTACGAGGCCGGAAAGTATGACTACAACTACGGCAAAGGTGAGAACCGCTGGCTTGTTGGCCATCACCGCATCGAGTGCAGGTGCGTAGGCCCGTTTAGCATTGCGGATTAGAAAGTTTTCCTTCTCCGTAACCCGCTTACCGATAAATAGCGCAACGGCTGCTGGGACGAACGTCACCGAGAGGATCATCGCCCCGAATAGCGCTGTCACTACGGTAAACGCCATGGGCGTGAACATCTTACCTTCGACCCCTGTAAGGGCGAATATCGGCAGATATACGATCATAATGATCAGCTGCCCATAGAGTAGAGGTCGACGCACTTCCTTTGCCGCAGCGAACACTTCATGAAGCCGTTCGGACAGCGTTAATGCCCGCCCGTGATGGGACTGAGCGTGAGCAAGTCGACGCACGCAGTTCTCAACAATCACCACGCACCATCGATAATGATGCCGAAATCCAATGCGCCTAAGCTCATCAGGTTGGCGCTGACCTCGTTGGCTACCATGCCGGTGAACGTAAAGAGCATCGCCAGCGGTATAACAAGTGCGGTTAGGATCGCCGCACGGATATTGCCCAAGAAGAGAAAAAGTATAACCACAACAAGAATGGCACCTTCAGTGAGGTTCTTCTTAACGGTGGATATAGCTTTGTCTACGAGCACAGTACGATCGTAGACAGTAATCGCCTTTACGCCCTCCGGAAGCGAAAGGTTTATCTCTTTCATTTTGTCATCGACAGCCCTAGAAACTACCCGGCTATTTTCACCGATAAGCATGAAAGCCGTACCTAGCACCACTTCGCGGCCATTCTCGGTGGCTGCGCCAGTGCGGAGCTCCTTTCCAACCTTGACCGTCGCAACGTCGCGGATACGCACTGGGGTACCGTCAACGTTGCTAATAAGGGTATCGCGGATGTCCTCCACAGACTGCATTTGCCCTGGCGCGCGAACAAGATACTGCTCGCCGCGCTTTTCAATATATCCGGCACCTAGATTGTTATTGTTTTGCTCAACCGCCTCGATCAAATCATGTAGTGTTAGTCCAAACGACCGCAAAGTGTCTGGGTTGGGGGCGATCTGATATTCCTTTGCATATCCTCCAATCGTATTGATCTCAGTAACACCAGGTACATTTCGGACTTGCGGTTTGATGATCCAATCTTGAATCTCACGCAAGTCAGCGGGGGTATACGGCGTACCGTCCGATTTGGTGGCACCTTCCTCAGCTTCAACCGTCCAAAAATAGATTTCGCCAAGCCCAGTGGAAATAGGTCCAAGTGTTGGAGTGACGCCATCTGGGAGCTGATCTTTGGCCCCTCCCAGGCGCTCGTTCACAAGTTGGCGGGCAAAATAGATGTCAGTGCCTTCCTCAAAAATAACTGTGATCTGAGAAAGTCCATATCGAGACAAGGATCGTGTCTGCTCGAGCTTGGGCAGCCCAGCCATTACCGTCTCGAGCGGGTAGGTAATACGCTGCTCCACTTCCAGCGGGGAATAACCTGGCGCCGCAGTGTTGATTTGCACCTGTACGTTGGTGATATCCGGGACAGCATCGATAGGCAGCTTTTGGTAGCTGTAAGCTCCTAACGCTGCCATGCCAAGCACGGCTAGCATAACCAACCAGCGATGCTCGATAGAAAAACGAATGATACGTTCGAACACGATTCTATAACTCCGTATCAGTGAGCATGCGAGGCGCTGGCTTTGCCAAGCTCGGACTTGATGATGAAGCTGTTATCCAAGGCATAGCGCGCTCCGGCCTGGAGGCCTTCCTTGATTTCGACCGCTTCACTATCGCTGCGGCCACTCACGATTGGCTGAGCAGCAAAGCCATGGTCGGTCCGTACAAACACCACCGGCTTTTCTTCCAATGTGTGGATCGCATCAGGACTTACTGCGACTGGCACGGATGCTTCGCCAGCGCCTACCTGCACTTTGACGAACAGGCCGGGGCGCCAAACCCCTTCAGGGTTGGGAAGTGTGACCCGGGCGGTAGCGGCGCGGCTTTGCTGACCAACAAGTGAGCCGACATAAGAAACGGTGCCATTGGCACTGGACTCGAATGCTGTGGCCTCGATAACGGCATTGCTGCCGACTCGTACCGCGCTGAGTGCATTGGCAGGAACGCTGATATCTGCCCAAACGGTAGAGAGATCGGAAATGATGAATATCTGGTCATCGGTATTGACTGACTCACCGAGCGTGATGTCCTTCTCAACGATCATCCCATCGAACGGCGCCCTGAGTTCGTAGCGGCTCAATGCGTCTGGCTTGCCAGCATCACTGCCAAGCGCTTGTAGCTGTGCGTTTGCATTCGCAACAGTCAGCTCTGCTTCCCGTAAAGCCTGTTGTGCCTGTAAATAATCCTGTTCCGCAGAAATACGCTCTTCCCATAGCTCCTTTTCGCGTCGATAGGTTTTTTGAGCCAATGCAAGACGTTTTTGCGCCGCGTAGAACTCGCTTCTACGTTCCGACAGGTCTGTACTCGCGATCACAGCAAGTACTTGCCCCTGTTTCACCTGTTCGCCCAAATCGACTTTGACCGCTTCAACGACACCTGAGAGACGAGGCACAACTTGCGCTGTGCGATCCTGGTTAAACGTAATTTCACCTGGCAGCTCGATTGCGCTTTGTATCTTTGCAGGCTGAGCGGTTGCCAGCGAGATGCCCGCGGCTAGGATTTGGGTCTCGGAGAGTTCAACCTCTGCTGCTTCGGCGTGCGCTGCTCCCTCAGGACCATCGTCATGCTCATCTTTCTCTGCCGCACCGACCTCGTGATCGCTATCGGCGCCTCCTTCATCATGGCCATGATCTCCTTCTGCTTCTGCTTCTGCATCCTCATCCGAATGCCCTTCATCCTCATGCTCCGATTCGTCACCATGCTCGCTATGTGCGTCGCCCGCATCGGGCACAGTTGGACTACTGCGAAGAAGCAATCCGCCAAGCATAAGTGCCACGCTTAATATGACGACGATCCAAAAAATCTGCTTCTTGTGACCAGCCAAGGAAGATGTATTCGATTTACTTTTCATATGGATTCCTTATGGCTGAGTGGCCGAGGTGATAACGGCCGACCCATCGCCGACAATTCGCGAGATTTCTGCCGCCGCCTGGTTAGCTTGTGATAGCGCAGACAGATACTGAGATCGGGCTTGGAAAAGCGTGCGTTGAGCATCCAGTACGTCAAGGAACGTGAATTTTCCAAGTTCGAACCCCTTGCTGGCAGCTTCATAAGCGCTTTGGGCACTGGGGAGCATATCGTTGCGCAACAGTTCAAACTGCTGGCGAGCAGTGCGCAGCCGCATGTGCGCTTGGGAAAGTTCGCTTTTCAGGCGTATATGGACGGCGTTGAGCTCGTCCTGCGCCTGGTAGGCCCGTTCCTGCGCTGCTCCGATGTTGCCTTGGTTTCGATCAAACAACGGCAGGGGCATCGAGATACTCACCAGTCCCAGCGTGCCGTTATATTCATCTGAGCGTTGGGCACCTACGCTAACCGTCACGTTAGAAAAGCGATTCGTCCTTTCCAGCTCCAACGCAGCCCGACGTCTTTCAGCCTCCCGACGCGCGCGGGTTAGTTGGGCGGAATCGTTCAAACGGCTGTAAAGCTCAGCTAGCTCTGGAAGAGGAGGCACTGCCTCTGCCGGCTCTTCTACTCGCTCAAAGCGTGGCTGTGGATTTCCCCAGTTGGCCGCCAGCCGAGTGCGCGCAGCTTCGAGTTCAGCTGTGGCCTGGGCAAGCTCTACTTGCACGCCAGTAGCCGCAACCTGCGCCCGGGTTTCCTCTACGGGAGAGACCATGCCGGCCCTCACACGTCGATTGGCCACGTTCACTGCTCGCTTCGCAAGATCTGAAGCAGCCTGGGCGAGTTCCAGCCGTTCTTGAGCAGTAAGCACATCGTAATATGCGCCCATCACTGCCCCCCTCAGTCGAGCTTGAGCGTCCTGTAGGTCAGCGGCCGCTACGTCCATGGCGCGTTGCGCTGCCTCAATACGAGCCGAACGTTTACCGCCCAGCTCTATTTCTTGGCTCAGCTCAAGCGTCGTCTCCGGAGCATCGCCCCGGATTCCCTCCTGGCTAGCGGACAATATTGGATTCGGACGTGCTCCGGCTTGGCTAATTAATGCGCGAGAAGCAGCCAGCTCACGTCTTGCAACAGCCAGTTCAGGGCTTGCAGAGCTAGCGAGTTCCAAGGCGCGTAGAAAGCTTATGGAATCGACAGACTCAACGGGGAATGTATTTGACACACCGACAGGTAAGGTCTGTGTGAAGGTCGGCAACTCTAAAGGCTGCGCAAAGGCAAGGTTGCACGACAATGTCGCCAACCCCAGCGGTAGAAGAACTTTTCGCACCGAAATCTCCTAAAAAAGGGAAGGTTCGGTGAGACGTAAGATACAGATAAATGGCGCTTACTGGTTACTTTGGCGTCCCACCGGTTTTGTACTGATGCGCCAATTAGGTTTCTCAGGACGCCCCGCTTCAGCCGATGCGTAGCTAGCAGAAAGAAACGGTTTCAAGCTCATTGATAATACCGAACCAGTACAGATCCCTTTCGTTATAAGCGGCTTGATATGGTCACCATGGAAAACACAATCTCTATCCAGACTGATTTTTTTTGCGGCTTTTGACGATCCATCCTCGTCCGTACCTAGAGATTCATGCGCATGTTCATGATGTCCAAGATGGTTTGATGCCGAACCATATTCATGACTGCAACTCGTGCTTACAACTGCCCATGATGATTGCAATGGGAAAAGGGCTAGCAACAACAGCAGAACTGTTTTTCTCATCCAAGGCAAAAAGATGACTTCCTGGTTTAAATATCGAATCCAATCATAGAACTACCCCGCCAAGACGCTGAATACATGCACCTCTACTGCGATAGTGATTCGCCCTGAATTTAGTAGACAAATACACGAAAGCGTTTTTATCAGCCTTGCCAAGCCGGCGAGATAGCTGATGGCTATGGGGTGGTGACTTTAAATAAGTGTGGATAACGACCTGGTGACCGCAACATTACAAATCTGTAATCGAAGGAGTGCGCGATTGGGCTTCCTCAGATTACAAAATAGTCATTTGCCGCTAATCCTGCCGTCATCTCTAGGGGAAGAACATGGCCAAGCGCTAAAAAACAAAAAGGCGAAAGGCGTCATTCGAGCACTGACCTGCCGTACATAAGGAGCATCATCATGAGCAAAAAGGCCGTTTTTTCGCTGACAGCCCTTTCACTGGCATTGGGCAGCGCCCCGGTCTTTGCCCAATCGGAAACAGCCGAGGGCTTCATCGAAGGCAGCACGCTATCGCTGATAAATCGCAACTTCTATTTCAATCGGGATTTTCGCGACGGTGAGAGTGCCGCCGGCAATGGCTACTCCGAGGAATGGGCCCACGGATTGATGGCCTTCTTCGAGTCCGGATATACCCAAGGCTCGGTAGGGATTGGCTTCGACGCTTTCGCCATGCTCGGCCTCAAGCTCGACTCCGGTTCGGGGCGCTCCGGTGTGGGCGGCAGCATCGACCTGCTTCCCCACGACAGCGCTGGCGATCCTGAGGATGACTTCACACGGGTGGGGGCGCGGTGAAAGCACGCTTGCTGGACACCGAGATCAAGGCCGGCGATGTATTTCCCACTACACCTGTCGTGCACTTCGGCGACTCTCGGCTGCTGCCGGAGTCTTTCAAGGGTGTCACCGTTGTGAACAACTCGCTGGACGACCTCACCCTTCAGGGAGGCCGCTTGCACGCGATGAGCCAGCCCAACACCAGTAACATGAACGAAGACTTCGTCACCTTCTACGGCGGGGGCGTAGACGCGCCTTGGCTCGGCTACGCAGGCGGTGACTACAGCGTGAATGAAAATATCAGTCTTAGCCTGTACACCAGCCGCCTCAAAGATGCCTGGAACCAGCATTACTTCGGTGCGTCGGCCACCTATCCGCTCTCCGATATCGTCGCGCTGCTGGCCAGCTTCAACTATTACAAGGCAACCGACGAAGGCCGTGAGTTGCTGGGCGAGTTCAACAACAACATCTGGAGCTCCAGCCTGGGTGTCGCCTTCGGCGCGCACACCGTCACGGCGTCGTATCAGCGAAACAACGGTAACAACGACTTTGACTACTTGCGCCAGGCGGACTCGATCTACCTGAACAACTCCATTCAGTACAGTGATTTCAACTCACCTAAAGAGCAGTCCTGGATGCTGCGCTACGACCTGAACATGGCGGAGTACGGCATACCCGGGCTTACTTTCATGACCCGCTACGCCCGCGGTTGGGGCGCCGATTACAGCAACGCGAACGAGGTGTACATGCGCCAAGACGATAACGGTGCGCCGCTGACGGGACAGAACCGCTGGGAACGCGACGTCGAAGCCCGCTACGTTGTACAGACTGGCTCTCTCAAGGATTTGTCTCTGCGGGTGCGCCAGGCTACCACGCGGGCGACTGCTTTCGAGTCCGACCTCGATGAGGTCCGATTCATCGCCGAGTACCCTCTCTCGATCTTGTGAAACACCATGAGCAACACCACATCTTCTTTAGTTTTGCTCCCTTGGTTTGAAGATGTGTTTCAGGCGCCCATCAGGGCGCCTTTTTTCGTTTGGTGCACCCGCTCGCGCTGCGGGTCAACCAAATGACCGGTAGATTACAAATTCGCAAGATAGCCCTCACAGGGCTTTTACCGCGTTAAAGTGCTTCCCGCTTCCCTGGCAGATCTTTTCGCCTCTGCCTTTCACGCTAGAGCCAAGCCGCTTTCGTCTTGACCTAGTTACTACATGGATTTTTTTGGTTCCGCTTACCGCGCACCTCCTTGCCGAGTTACCTGAAAACATGCGCATCCTGGTTGTCGAAGAGAGATCAAAGCTGCGGAATACTTGCAGCAGGGTCTTATCGAATGTGGTTACTTGGTCGATTGCGTAAGTGATGGCCTCGATGGGTTTCACCTGGCACTGCAGAACGACTATGACATCGTGCTGCTAGATGTGAATCTGCCAACCATGGATGGGTGGGAGGTTCTCGAACTCATCAGGCGGCGTAAGCAGACACGCGTCATCATGCTGACTGCCAATGGCCGCTTAGAGCAAAAAGTCCGCGGCTTGGAATCGGGCGCCGACGACTATCTGGTCAAGCCGTTCCAGTTCCCCGAGCTGCTTGCCCGTATCCGGACACTGTTGCGGCGAGGCGAGGCAGTCACACTTCCGAGCAACCTGCGTGTAGCCGACCTCGAACTGGACCCGGCCCGGCATAGGGCTTACCGGAGCGGTCAGCGTATCGACCTCACCAGCAAAGAATTTGCGTTATTGCATCTGCTCATGCGCCGGACTGGCGAAGTCCTCACGCGTACGGAAATAACTGCCATGGTGTGGGACATCAATTTCGACTGCGATACCAATGTGGTGGATGTTGCGATTCGTCGCCTGCGGATGAAAGTGGACGAACCCTTCGGCGATCGCCTGATACACACCATCCGGGGTGTGGGCTACGTGCTGGAGGCGCGGCCTTGAAGCCACTCAGCCTCGCATCGCGTCTCGCGCTTCAAATCACACTGACCGGCGCCGCTTTGGTCGCGCTGCTGATTGCACTGAGCTACTGGGTACTGGTGCGCCAACTGGAACTGCGCGCCCAGGAGGAAGTGACGGCCAAGCTCTCTCAGATCGATCATGGACTCCTCGAAGACACCAAAGCCCGTATGGGCCGCTCCTGGCAACACGCATTGAGCGATACCGTACTCGGCCATGACAACCTTTCGATTACGGTCATCGGCGATACAGCGAAATCACCCATTTTCAGTATCGGCCGATTCGCCAATGCGCCGCAGCAGCTGGATCTCGTGAGCAGGGACGGCGACTATCTTGGCTGGACAACGAAAGATGGCGTGCAGATGCTAACCGGGCGCAAGCAAATCCAAGTCCCGGGACTGGCTTCAATGACGCTTTTACTTTCGCAAGATCGCAGTGCCGATCAACGGCTGGTGGCTGCATTCCTGCGCTCGGCCTTAGTGACCGTGCCGATGCTACTGATATTGATCGGATTGGCTGGATGGCTAATCGCCCAAAATGGCTTGCGGCCGCTTCGCAAGTTCCGGGCCTTGGCGACTAAGGTATCTACACAGGATCTATCACCTCGAATCCGCACCGATCGGCTTCCGCAAGAGCTCCAGGCATTGGCGCACAGCCTCAACGTAATGCTTCATCGACTCGATGACGGCGTTCAGCAACTGTCACAATTCTCGGACGATGTGGCTCATGAGTTAAAAACTCCGCTGAACAACCTGATAGGCAAGGCGCAGGTGACTTTGGTGCGTGAGCGAAGCAAGGAGCATTATCGGGAGGTGATCGAGTCGTCGGTTGAAGAACTCGAACGCATGGATCGAATCGTGTCAGACATGCTGTTTCTCGCCCAGGCCAGCCACGCCAGCCCAGCACTGAAGCTCGAACAATTATCTTTAGGAAGCGAGGCGAGGCGCGTATGTGAATACTTCGAAGTCCTTGCCGAAGAAGCGGGAGTCGCTACGACAGTAACGGGCGATGCCATGATTTTGGGAAATCGACTTATGGTCCAGCGGGCCATTTCCAACCTGCTATCCAACGCGCTGCGGCATTCAAATACTGGCAGTACGGTCGAACTTAAGATCCTTGAGGAGGACGTAGACATCGTCTCGCTGGCTGTCACCAATCATGGCGCGACTATCGAATCGGATCATCTCCCACATCTGTTCGACCGCTTTTACCGCGTTAACGGCATACAACCTCACGGGGCAGGATTGGGGCTAGCGATTGTCCGCTCAGTGATGAACCTCCACAAAGGCCACGTGGCCGTCGCCAGCAAAGACGGTCGGACCACGTTTGAACTCACGTTTCCTCGGCAGGCCTGACTCAAAGTGATACCGCACGGAGACAGCCATCACTACGAAGGGGCAAAAACCACAGGGACAAACAACCATTTCGAGGGCATGCGCGTTGGCCGGGTAACCAGGCCCGCAAGCCCCAACGCCGTTCATTTAATGCATGCGTCCTCGCTAATTCCGGCGAGAATGCCGCAAGCCTCAACTTCCCGCCCATCGTTGCAATTAGCCCGCAGTGAAACGAGTTGTCGTTCGAGTGATTGCAGAGCGGTTTCAATACTTGTGCTTTGGCAACAAGCGTCACAGGTAACGTCTGAAGTCGTTTCCGTTGGCTGCATTGCAACGTGCCGCATGATCATCACCTCCGAGGGGAGGAAAGTTTACAGCTGCCATCGAGCCCACATTTGAGACTAATTGAAGGTGGGCGAACATGCGCAAGCATGTGAGAGCAACACAAAGCCTAGAAATCAAACATTTATGGTTTGAATGTCTTAATTTTCCGTGATCTCGTTATGATTCCATAAAAATTCCCGTCATGGAAATGTTCTGATAAATCAATCAGTTAGGATGGATGTGAGTGAATTTTCCCGTTATCTCGGCATGGCCCCGAATACGGAGCAGCTCCCAGCTTACGGCGCACCTTGTCGAGTTCAGAAAGTTCACTTTGCTACTCTGGTCAGCCCGTCGAATGGGTTGATGGGTGTGAGTTGAGCGGAGCAAGAAAGCATGAGCTACAGGGTTGATCTTGGCTTAGGAGGCGAGAGCATTGGGTGATAAGTGCGCTCTACCGTCCGACTTAACCTCGGGAATGCGCTACAAGACGTTTCTGACAAGGGTGATGGCTTTACTAGCCGGAGGCGCCATGCCGCTTGCCTTTGCCCCTGTGGGCTGGGCATGGATTGCGGTGATGGCTCTTGCCGCATTATTTGTCCTGGTCGCGCAATCTTCAAGGCGTCAGGCGCTATGGTCGGCCTACATATTTGGCCTTGGTTACTTCGGCGTAGGTGTCTCCTGGGTCTACATCAGCATCAGCCAGTACGGCAATGGCCCCGTGGTGGCAGTGTTAGCCACAACGGCCTTTGTCTCGCTGCTAGCTCTCTTCCCATGGGGCGTCGCGTATCTCGTACGCCGCCTGCACCCTGAGATCGATGCGACGGCGCTCTGGCTAGGGCTACCAGCGGCATGGGTGTTGAGTGAATGGATGCGCACCTGGTTCTTAACCGGCTTTCCTTGGCTTTTTATCGGCTACAGCCAGACCGACACCACACTTGCCACTATCGCTCCTGTCTTTGGTGTGCTTGGCGTGAGTTTTCTGGTGGCCTTGCTCGCTGGCGGGCTTGCGTGGGTTATCTTGGGCTTAAGCCTGCACCGTGCGACGGTAGCCGGTGCCGTGTTAATCGCTACTCTCGCCAGCTTGCAGATTCTGGATCGTGAGTGGACGCAGCCAGCCGCTGGCCCTATCAATATTGCCCTCTTGCAGGGAAACATCACGCAAGACAAAAAATGGGACCCGGATTCCCGGGAAATCACGCTTGACCGCTATCAGACGCTTACGAAGCAGCATTGAACCGCCCCGGCTTTCCCGGAGGCTCCAACTCTTGAGAGGATGGAGCCATGAAGACGACGACGAAGTACTCCCCGGAAGTCCGCGAGCGAGCGGTTCGACTGGTATTGGAACATCAAGGCAACCACGAGTCGGAATGGGCAGCGATTTGCTCGATTTCTGCCAAGATCGGTTGTACCGCCGAAACACTGCGCCGTTGGGTACGCCAGGCCGAGCGCGATACTGGCAAACGTGAAGGCCAGACCAGCAGCGAACGCGAGCGGATCAAGGCGCTGGAACGTGAGGTGCGTGAGTTGCGCCAGGCCAACGAGATCCTGCGCAAGGCGTCCGCGTATTTTGCCCAGGCGGAGCTCGACCGCCGCTTCAAGCCATGAAGGCGTTCGTCGACGAGCATCGTGCGGTTTATGGAGTCGAGCCGATCTGCCGGGTACTGCCGATCGCTCCATCGACCTACTACGCCCATGCACATTGCCAGGCCGCTCCCGAGCGGCGCTCTCCGCGAACACGGCGTGACGAGGTACTGAGCGGGCATATCCAGCGGGTCTGGGAGGAGAACTTCCAGGTCTACGGCGTGCGCAAGGTCTGGCGGCAACTCAAGCGCGAAGGCGTAGTGGTGGCTCGCTGCACGGTGGAGCGACTGATGCGGCGACTGGGTCTACAAGGTGTCGTACGCGGCAAACCGGTCAAGACTACGATCAGCGACAAGGCCACCCCGTGCCCGCTGGACAAGGTCAATCGCCAGTTCCGCGCCGAGCGGCCAAACGCGCTCTGGGTGTCGGACTTCACCTACGTCAGCACGTGGCAGGGCTTCGTCTACGTGGCCTTTGTCATCGACGTATTCGCCCGGCGTATCGTCGGCTGGCGCGTGTCCAGCTCAGCCCGCACAGACTTTGTTCTCGATGCGTTGGAACAGGCGTTGTATGCCCGCCGACCGGTCGGCCAGGGCAGCCTGATCCATCACAGCGACCGTGGCGTGCAGTACGTCTCGATCCGCTATACCGAGCGCCTAGCTGAAGCTGGGGTCGAGCCCTCGGTGGGCAGCGTGGGCGACTCCTATGACAATGCCTTGGCCGAGACCATCAATGGCCTGTACAAGCCCGAGGTGATCCATCGTCGTTCCTGGCAGAATCGGGAGGCAGTGGAGCTGGCGACGCTGGAGTGGGTGGACTGGTTCAACCACCGACGGCTACTGGAGCCCATCGGGAACATGCCGCCGGCAGAGGCCGAAGCGATCTACTATCAGCAACTTACCGAGTCGGCCCAAGCGGCATGACTCACACCAAAGAGCCTCCGGAATTCCCAGGGCGGTTCAAAAACGAATCGTCTGAGTGTCCACTCCTGTCCGCTGTGCAAGTTGACCGATGCGCATGGTCTGTCCCTTGGTAAAAAAGCCAGTATATCCAGGCTTGACCCTATAGCCACTACATGGTTTTTAATCGGTAGAATCAAGTCCTATAGGAGAGGCGAGTCATGACTTCTTGTGATAAATCCTGTGGCTGTGGCCCTGAGCCGGTAAGCACTGAAGCGGCAGCCGCGCCTTCGAATGAAGGGACTTGGGTCAGCAGTTTTTCTGTGCCCAAGATGGATTGCCCGTCAGAAGAGCGAATGATTCGGCTCGCGCTCAATGGCTTTTCTGAACTCAATTCGCTGTCCTTTGATCTGAGCAGCAGACAGGTACGCGCTTTCCATGACGGTCCGGTTGACCAGATCGCAACCAAGCTGGAATCACTTGGTTTGGGGGCAACATTGCTCGGTACTCAACCGGCCAGCCAGGAAGCAGCTTCGGCCAATAGCGCCAGTGAAGAGCTGACTGCTTCCAAGGAGGCTGGCTCGCTCAAAATCCTGCTCGGTATCAATGCCACGATGTTTGTCATCGAGTTGGGCGTAGGCTTGATTGCTCAGTCGACGGGTCTGATCGCCGACTCGCTGGACATGTTTGCTGATGCTGCCGTCTATGGTCTGGCTCTCTTTGCGGTCGGTCGGGCTGCGCAGCTGCAGGTTCGCGCTGCGCACCTGGCGGGTTTTATCCAGATCGTGTTGGCTCTGGGGGTACTCGTGGAGGTGGTTAGGCGCTTCATCTATGGCAGCGAACCTGAGTCGATGCTGATGATGGGGATTGGCTTAGTTGCACTCGTCGCGAACGTCAGCTGTCTCTTATTGATCTACGGCCATCGTGAAGGCGGTGCACACATGAAAGCGAGTTGGATTTTTTCGGCCAACGATGTGATCGCGAATATTGGTGTTATCGCCGCTGGAGCTCTGGTTGCGTGGACAGGCTCTTCCTATCCAGATTTGGTGATTGGTACGGTAGTTGGCCTCATCGTACTCAACGGTGCGCGCCGAATCCTGGCATTGAAAGCCTGACCAACCGGATCGACAGCACCCCCATTTTCCAAACAGAGACGCGTAGCTTGTGAGTGACGTTGAGACGGCTGAGATAGAACAGCTGATGGCTGGATTGGACGGCAAAATTGCCGAAGGGCATGCCGCTCGTTAAGGGCCTGATACTTGGGCGTTTTGCTGGTGGCCTCGGACAGCAGCCCACTGGCGCCCTTGCATGGCGAACTGATGAATACGGCGTCGGGGCGCAGATTCTGCGCGGCGCGGCGTATGTCCTCGGCAGTCGCCTCGGTCCAGCCAGCAGGCGGTTGCTGGCCATGGAAACGGGTGTATTGCTCGCGGGTAAAGAGGTCTAACAGGGTGCCGGGAACGCCAGCTAGTCGCTCGAAGTCACGGAGCCCAGCTGGGTCTACGTCTACACCTCCAAGACACTCCCATTGGGCCTCTACATTCCCGACAACGGGGCGCGCTCTATTGAACCCTCGAGCCCCACCCCCAAGGCCGCAGCAGAAATGGAAATGGTACAGGGTGCGTTTCAGGTGAGCAGAGCTGGAATCGCGGGAGCTGTCGTACATGCTAGATCCTCTAACGGATATGTTTGCATGCGCGACATTGAACTACAGTTCAACTTATGGCAACACAATAATTGAACTGTGGTTCAATTACTTGACGGACGGTAACCCGCGGACTGCATCATCCCAAATCTGATCACGCTCGGGATCGTTACCCACTTTGCTGATCCAAGCTACTGAGTAGCTCCACCGCTCAGCGAGCAGCCTGCCTGTCCAACCTTTGCTCTTATAAGCAGCCTTGAACTCGGCAGGAGTCATGCGTGCCGGCCTATCGGCCTCGCCGTCAGACATAATTTTTCCAGTCATAGTGATCTCTATCTGGCCGCGGCGCTGCCAAGCTATCGGCAGCAGGCCAACATTGAACTGTGATTCAACAAGGGGCAAGAGGTTTTATTGTACTTGGCGTCAACTCAAAGCTGGGGATAGGCAACCAGCCTATCGGCTGGATACTGGGTCATGAACTCACTGCTGATTTCAGCGGGAGCTGTCAGCCAGTCCTGGTACAGCGCCTGAGGGAGCACCACCACCATGCGCTTCTCATGCCCCGGGCGATGGAAGTTGCGCATCAGCGCATGGTCATCGGCATTCACCGTCAGCATTGAGAACGACAGCTCCCTATCACCTGCAGCAGTTTTCCTCTCCTCCCATAGGCCCGCTATCCCTAGCAGCCGCCCATCGGCACGGGAAATTCGAGTAGGAATAGCCTTGCCTGTTCGCCAGTCGGGCTCATAGATCGCCACCGCAGGGATGATGCAGTGCTGTGCCTTCTTCCATGCCTCCCTGAATGACCGCTTGACCGAGGCCGTCTCAGAACGGGCGTTGTAGGTGGACCGTGCCAGCTTTTTGTCGGCCCAGAAGGGCAGGAGCCCAAACACTCCCACCTCAGCTTCAAATGGCAACACGGCGTCATCGTACGGGTCGACATTGCGAGGCTTGCGCAGGAACGGCCCGGCATAACCTGGCCACAATTCGAGCTTCTCCTGAGCGTCGAACTCGACACCAAACTCTTCTTGGAGACGCTCTGGGGTAGGGGCTTCGTAACGACTGCACATAACACACCTCTCATTCGTCACTGTGCTGCTCGGTGTTGCGGCCCGCAACGCCTTGGCGAGTGGGATCTATGATTAGGACTATCTCTCGCGGCACCCCGCTTACTGAGTACATCCTTATACTGAACGCCTGCCTCCGACGATGGTGAATGCATGTCGATAGATCAGCCCCTCCCTTTCTGGCGCAGAGCAGGATGTAGTGGTCTACTGATTCCGGACACCCATTTAGGGCGAGAATGCTCGCCATAGAGAGGTGTCTGATGACCAAGCAACGTCGTTCCTTTACGCCCGAGTTCAAACGAGAGGCCGCCTGCCTGGTGCTCGATCAGGCTACAGCCATATCGAAGCAGCTCGTTCACTGGGAGTGGTTGAGTCGGCCCTGCGCCGATGGGTAAAACAGCTTCAAGAGGAGCGCGTGGGCGTTACCCCGAAGAGCAAAGCACTGACGCCCGAACAGCAGAAAATCCAGGAGCTGGAAGCCAGGATCGACCGACTGGAACGGGAGAAAGCGATCCTAAAAAAGGCTACCGCTCTCTTGATGTCGGACGAGTTCAATCGTACGCGCTGATAGACCAGTTAAGTGAGCGGGAGTCGGTGGAAGTGGTCTGTTCAGCCTTCGGCGTGGTGCGGTCTTGCTACTACGCCCATCGGCTTCGACGCTGCCGTGTTGATGCATGCCGCGTTGCACTGCGCAGTCAGGTTAACCAGCTGTTCAACCAGAGTCGAGGCTCGGCTGGCAGTCGCAGCATTCTGGGTATGCTGCGTGAGGATGGCGTCAGCATTGGCCGTTTTCGTGTGCGTCGGTTGATGCGTGAGTTGGGCTTGGTCAGCAAGCAGCCAGGCTCACACGCATACAAGCAGGCTACGGTTGAGCGACCAGATATCCCGAACCGGCTGAACCGCGAGTTCACCACTGAGCGCCCCAATCAGGTGTGGTGCGGCGACATCACCTACATCTGGGCACAAGGTCGCTGGCATTACTTAGCGGCGGTGTTGGATCTGCATACGAGACGAGTAGTCGGCTGGGCGATTTCTGCCAAGCCGGATGCTGAGTTGGTGATCAAGGCGCTGGACATGGCCTACGAACAGCGTGGCAAACCGCAGCAGGTACTGTTTCATTCCGATCAGGGCAGCCAATACGCTAGCCGCCTGTTTCGGCAACGGTTGTGGCGATATCGGATGGAACAGAGCATGAGCCGCCGGGGCAACTGCTGGGATAACTCGCCGATGGAGCGATTGTTCCGCAGTTTGAAATCGGAGTGGATTCCACAGACCGGTTACCTGACAGCTCAGGAGGCCCAACGGGACATCAGTCATTACCTGATGCACCGCTACAACTGGATCAGGCCGCATCAATTCAACGATGGGCTACCGCCTGCGGTGGCCGAAGAAAAACTTAACCCACTGTCCGGGATGGGTTGACCACTACAGGAACATTTCTATGGGACTCAGTGCGTGAGGACTGTGGGTATCCTGCAACGCTCATGAAGCTGATTAAGAGCCCAGTCAAACTTAATTCGCCCATCCAGGAAACAGCAAAAGGTATTGGCGCAGGAGCGGTTGTTAGGTGGCACGACTTCGGATCTCTTATTTATGAGCGCGGGATATATCGCGACAAGCTGAATGGATGGACCCACTGCCGCACCTATGGTCGGTATGGCTCGACTAGCATCGAATGCGCCCCACTATTGCGCGTTGGCAGCGAGATGCAGATCCAACGGTGGCGGTGCGATATCCAACAGGTAGATGGCTTCTCCGCGTCGAAATCCGAACTCAAGGAGTTCGCCACCATGGATGACATGGTGGTAAGGAACTCACCCGAGATGATCGACGAGATATCTCCGGCGAAGCTGGCGAAGAATCTGGCCTGGGATGAAATTCGGATCATCAGCCACGTCGATCACGATTATTTCGCCACTTGGGCTTGGGACGGACGCGTCTTTCTGATGAACTCCGGCGGTTCGCATCACTTCGCAGCTGCCAAGTACATCGCGGCGCGGCTTGAACAGCCGGTTGAGCTGACCGGAACCTATAAGATCTACGGGTTATGTGAGCAGGCTATAACAGAACTCAGGCGTGAATACGGCATGTTCGTGTTGTCGCATGAGCCTGATGCTTGGTTGGGGTTCAACGAAGCTATGGCTCGCTTCAAGTCAACGTATTATTGGAAGACATTGCCCCGCCCGCACAACCACCAGCGTTGCGCAATTTTTTTACCGCTAAAGGAGAAGCGCTCTGCCATGGTTGCGAGGATTCTCAAGGAAAACAATTTCCAGGACCTAGGCGCTTACTTGGCTGGCCTAGCTGCCCAGTCACAAGCGGTCATCAACAAAGTCAATCCGCCATAATTAGGGTAGTCCAGACCTCAGCGCAACTATCCAATGATAGCTAGTGATCATCCTGACTCTCACAAAGTTTGAGATTGGGATTATCCAGCATCTCAGTTGTGAATACGTCGCCGGGTTTTTTGAGCATATAACCCTTCAGTGTTTTCGTTTTACGAGGTCCAAAGACTTCGCACGTCCAGATGTTATGTCCGTTGCTCTTCTTAACGTGAAGCTTCAGCTTTTCGAACGACTTTTGGACCTGCAGCCATGGCTGTCCTTCGCCAGCCCTCGCTGAGAAGAGGGTCGGATGCTCTTGGGCATACCTTCTGAATATTTCAGGAGTCACCAGAAAAGCCGTGCCGTTGACGGTGTGAACCTTGGCTTTTGCATCATTGATAATGATCTTGTGGGTTCCTACACCCACTTTTAGCCAGTGCATGAAAAGGTGACCTAGCGTGTCGCCGATCGGGCCAGCGATGGTAGCGGTCGCGGCAGTGTCTGACTGAGCTTCGACCTCGGACGCCGCCGGCATCGCCGGGGCGGGTACCGAATTGGTCGGCGCGTCACGCATATCCATCAGATCCAGAAGGTAGTCCGTATCATCTACCTCATCGGGTTGCGGTCCATGGTCACTTGCGGGTTCGTCCCCTTGAGGCTCTGCCGCAACGGCATCGCCGCCCCCGGCAGTAAGGCTGGGCTTTTCCTCCTGCGCTTCGGAAGCTGCGGCAGGGGCTGCTTCTTCGTTGAGGACTTGCACCGAGCCGCCAAAAGGCTCCGGGCGGTCTTCGCCAGCTGCCCATATGAGTGAAGGTGAAACTCTCAAGAACGTGAATGCGTTCTTCCATCCCGTAGGGCTCAGGATTTCGGCATCCCAAATAGCTTTGCCAGCAGGATTCGCAACAATCAGGCCGTTATCCTGAAAGACATTGAAGAGAGTGGAGTTGCGGTCCGGAACACCCTCAATCCCTTGGCTGAGGAGGTGAGCACGCAGCCGATCCGAAACGGTCTTGCTGACCAGCCAGATCGCATCGGCCGTGATCCAGCCATCGGAAGCGTCTGGCTGATTCAACTTGAGCTCGTTCTTCACCAGGTAGCGCAGCCCATCGAGGAGCTGACGCTGAAGAGTGTTACGCGGTGCTGCCACAGCTCTGTCTGGATTGCCGCCAAGCTCATGGGCGACCGACGCCTGGTCAGACCTTACAACGATGTCCCCAAGAACCCCAGCGTGCTCAAACTGGCCAGCCAGTACGTACAGCAAAGCACCCCAGAGCTCTGGATTGGATGAGATCCATCCGATACCATTCAATCAATGTACCCATAGAACGCATACGCGGAATTCGTGTGTGCGTTGATTCGTGAGCGGCAGAGAGAGGGCATTCATTGGTGAAGCAGCGCTGCGGGGTTTAAGAGTGCTCAGCGAGCCTGCTCGAAGAGCCGGCGCCGTGCTGAAGCACGTGAACCGAAACGCCGCTCTGGCCCGGTAGCTGCCAGTCGTCACCGGCGGCAATCGGCCAGTTGCGGACGGTCATAAATCGCTATAGCTCTACACGACTCGTTGAGGCTCCATTCTGTACTCATTCGCTGCGAGTTTCATTCTGAAGACGGGTATCCCTTTTTTTTGGGCGATGTTTGCAAGCCGCTTAATATTAGTGGCCTTCGTCATAGCCCCTATATAAATACCTGTCGGTTTTGGAACAGGCAGGTTATAGGGTTTCTCTTCCGTCGAGCCTGGAATTATTAGGCGCCACTCCTCCTCATAGGCCCAATCCTTCGCCTTGCTCATTGCCGCTAATATTGGGTACAGACCGTTCAGGCCAATACTGCTGCCAACCTCATCGTCGAACAGGAAGGACATATCCAACATTTCGCCAGTGTAAATAACAGGCCAAAGAAATCGGTAAACGGGATCAGTTATAGGGAGCAACTTAAATTCGTACTCCATAGCGAAGCCGGTATGATCTTTCGCGTAATGCGACCACATCAGAGTGGAGTCAATCCTCGACGAAAGCGAGCATAGCTTGTAGCCATCTCTAGTCAGAGAAATCAATGATGTCTGTAACTCCGTTCGGAATCGGCCATTTCTCTCGTCAATATAGTTGGCAATACGCTCACGAAGCACGTCATCAATCTGCCTAGCTCAGCCGATGCGATAGCTCCATCAATCATGTCCCTGCCTGTCTTTGATCGAAATGGATCAACTGTCAGGGCGCTGTCGTACGGGTCGTTAAATCGACTGGCGGTGGTCAAGTGAAGGGTGTTATTCACCAAATTATCTAAAGCGTATTTAGTGATCGTTCGATATTTGTACAACTTCTTCGGAATGAAGCGGCGCTTAAATATGTTGGCCGCTTGAACATCCACATTGGCCGGATCCCGGTCAAAGAGCATTTCCTTGAGGTAGTCTTTCCACTCTTCAGACATGTAGCCGATCCTTCCAGGGTTTCGGAAAGCCTACGTGCCTCAGCCGCAATCGCCAAGCTGCCGCTTCAGCCTCCATGCCTCATTGAGGTAAAGCGCTGCTCAACCGCAGGAAAGTGAACATGTCACTGACTGCTGATGGCCGAAAGCTACCGCCCAGCAAGCGACCGCTTCGGTCAAGCAGGTGTCCGATTCAGCCTTCCAAAGGAGCTGCACTGATATTGCAACCAGGTAGTCGCTTGGCATTACTACATGCGCTCACTGATCCGCTATAGCGCCTACCTCACCCCCACATCTTCGATCGCACCAGGAACAGCTTCGCAGTTCAAGCACGGTCTCGCGGGAACCAGAACCATGCGCTGAGCGTCTGATCATGGGTCACTTGATAGAGTCTCTGGCAATGGATAGCCGTCCCTCACACCTCAATTCATTACCTGTCCCATTGGGTCCGCATAATCAATGCAATGGCCTCCTGCATGCTCTGCGATTATGGCTAAAGTATTTTAGATGTCTGTACAGCAAGGTTTTCACACGAATCAGGCGTAGCTGGGAAATGCAGAGCTACGATCTGACGCTAAGTGATTGAACCATCGATTATTTCATCTCATAAAGAACGTTCTTTATTTCTCAAGAGCCCTGAAAGTGAAGATATTAGTCACCGGTTGCAACGGTCAGGTAGGACGCAATCTAGTCGAACAAGGCACCGAGTATGGGTGGAGCATTATCGGCATGTCTAAAGCCGAGCTTGATGTTGGCAACGGCCAGTCTGTCTTGGAGAAGATCGAGCTACTGAAGCCAGACCTTATCGTCAATGCCGCCGCGTTTACCGGCGTCGACGCTGCTGAGACGAGTGTGGAAGCTGCCTATCGAGTTAACCGAGACGGTGCAGGAAACTTGGCGCGACACGCTGACAGCCACGGTATTCCAATTTTCCATCTTTCCACCGACTACGTTTTCGACGGGAAGCACAGCCGCCCTTATGTGGAGCACGACAAAACAGCCCCCCTCAGCGTCTATGGTGCGAGTAAACGTGATGGAGAGGCTCAGGTGCAGCAGGTGGAGAAGCACCTGATCTTAAGGACCAGCTGGGTCTATGGGGCATATGGAAGCAACTTCCTGAACACGATGCTGCGTCTGACAGGCGAAAAGGAGCTGCGTATCGTCGATGACCAGGTAGGGTGCCCAACCAGTAGCGAGCGTATCGCTTCGGTCCTGCTTGAACTCGCTCAGCGTTATCAATCAGACGGAAAGCTGCCATGGGGGCTCTATCACTTCAGCGGTCAGTCACATTGCTCCTGGTTCGAGTTTGCTCAAGCCATATTCGATCATGTATCCAGAGCAGGAATTATTGGACGCTCTCCGCGATTGACGCCTATCACAACAGAAGAATATCCAACGCCAGCCAAGCGCCCTGCCTGGTCCGTGCTGGACTGTCGCCTTTTTGAGAGCACATTTGGGATATCGCCGACGCTTGGCGTGCCGATCTTCAGGCGACTCTCCAATCGTTAAAAGCGGATTCTGATCGGCTGCACATCTCATCGGTTCGCTGTTAACGGCAATCGCTATCGAGAGGCACGGGCGCCAAGCATCACCTGCCGTAAGCCGCTGTCGATGTTGAGCAGCGGCTCGTCGACGGCGCCGCCGTCCTTGCGTTACAACCTCCGCGAATACTAGGGCGCGACTCGACTCTTCTTCGTACTTTATACGCGCGGCCTGAGCCGCTCCCTTCGTCGGAATTTGACCGGCGCTGAACGGTCGCCCGAACACGCCAGTAACTCGTTCGCGCTCAAATTTTCCGAGCCTTGAAAAATGCCGGGAACGTTCCCGACCGACGGAAATGGGCTGCAGGCCACGCCCGTCGCGGGCTTTTTTTCACCTGCGACAATAAAGCGCTCAGTGGTTCAACAAACACTGAAACTTTTTTTTACACCGTCACGTCCGAGCCATAGGAGCTCAGGGGAAGCCGGCCAAGGTGGCCGAAACCCGAGCGAGCAGCCACTGATGGACCGAGGATGTCGCAACGCCGACTAGGATGGATCGTCGGTCGCGTGACGCCAGGACTGAATGGATGACTCGCCCCGCCAAACGGCGGCCTGAGCAGCAATGCACGAACGCTGAGCAGGGAATAGGGAAGATGCTTTTCAATTCGGTGGAATTCATCGCCGGCTTTCTTCCGGTGGTGCTGATTGGATTCTTCGTGCTGACCGGATCGGGCCGACAGCGGCTCGCGGTGATCTGGCTGACCGTCGTCTCGTTGGTGTTCTACGGCTGGTGGAACCCGGTCTACGTACCGCTGCTGGTCGGCAGCATGCTGGTCAACTATCTGCTCGGTGGCTACCTGCGCCGGCACCCCTCACGTCTGGTGCTCGGGCTGGCGGTCGCAGCCAACGTGTTGCTGCTGGTCTACTACAAATACACCGGCTTCCTGCTCGGCACGCTGGATGCGGCGCTGGATCTAGGTTGGCGGGTGGAAGACATCATCCTGCCGCTGGCGATCTCCTTCTTCACCTTCCAGCAGATCGCCTACCTGGTCGATGCTCATGACGGCGTGGTGGAAGAACACGACCTCGCCAACTACTGCCTGTTCATCAGTTTCTTTCCGCAGCTGATCGCCGGACCGATCACCCACCACGGTGAAATGCTTGCGCAGTTCAACGACCGCGACAGCTTCCGCGCGCGCATCGACAACCTGTCGCTGGGCGCCACGGTGTTCCTGCTCGGTCTGTTCAAGAAGGTGGTGATCGCCGACACCCTCGCGCTGAAAGCCACGCC
The DNA here is from genome assembly GCF_000582595.1 of Pseudomonas sp. BAY1663. Taxonomy (NCBI): domain Bacteria; kingdom Pseudomonadati; phylum Pseudomonadota; class Gammaproteobacteria; order Pseudomonadales; family Pseudomonadaceae; genus Pseudomonas; species Pseudomonas sp. BAY1663. The sequence goes on along the minus strand of NZ_AZSV01000036.1, from coordinate 13,465 downwards.
GGTCTTCAGCCTGGCCGCCGACGGCACCATCCCGGCGTTCTACGATGCCTGGACCGGCGCGCTGACCTACACGCTGCAGATCTATTTCGACTTCTCCGGCTACAGCGACATGGCCATCGGGCTGGCGCTGCTATTCGGCATCAGCCTACCGGCCAACTTCAACAGCCCGTTCAAGGCGCGCAACGTCATCGACTACTGGTCGCGCTGGCACATGACACTGACGCGTTTTCTCACCGCCTACATCTACAACCCCATCGTGCTGCGCGTGACCCGCGCGCGCATGGCGGCCGGCAAGCCGCAGCCGCGGCGGGGCAAGATGACCGCCGGCACTTTCTTTGCGCTGGTCGCCTACCCCACCGTCTTCACCATGTTCATCTCCGGAATCTGGCACGGCGCCGGCTGGCACTTCGTCGCCTTCGGCCTGCTGCACGGTTTCTACCTGGTGGTCGCCCACGGCTGGCGTGCCTGGAAGGCGCGTCAGGGCTGGAAGCTGGACAGCGACATCTGGTGGCACAAGGCTGCGGCCGTCGCGCTGACCTTTGGCTGCGTGGTCGTGGCGATGGTGTTCTTCCGCGCCAGCGACGTGCCGACCGCCATGGCGGTCCTCGCCGGCATGCTCGGCCTGAGCCCGACCAGCACGGCGATGGATCGCTCCGACTTCGTCTATATCGCCGCGTTGCTGGTCTTCGTCTGGGGCATGCCCAACGTGCAGCAGTGGATGGGCCATTTCCGCACCGCGCTCAACTTCCAGCCCCAGCCGCACTGGACCGAACGGCTGCTGCCGGTCAGCGCCTGGCGGCCGACGGCGATCCACGGCATGGCAGTAGGCGTGCTCGGTTTCTTCGCCCTGGCGATCGCCTTCTCCATGGCACCGACGGAGTTCCTCTACTTCCAGTTCTGACCACGACAAGGAGTCTCAGGTATGCAACAGCTCTCCTGGCTGCCGACACACCCGGACCTATCCGGTGCCATCGGCCAAGCCAAACGCATCGAAGATCCGCTGCAGCGGCTGCATGAAGCCGTCAAGCTGGCCGCTCATCAACGGGATTTCACCCTGACCGCACGACTGGACAAGCTGGCTGCCGCCGGCATCGAGCAGCACGCCGCGGCGGCACGCCTGACTCCACTGCGGGTGGCACTGCTGTCCTCACATACGGTCGATCACCTGCTGCCGGCCATCCGCGTGGCTGGGCTGCAGCGGCGCCTGGCGCTGTCGCTGCATGTTGCGCCCTACGGCATGTATCGCCAGGCGCTGCTGGCCGATGACCCGGCGCTGAACGCCTTCGCCCCGCAACTGGTGCTGCTGGCGCTGGACGCCCATGACGCGCCGCTGCAACTGCCCCTGCAGGCAAGCCAGGCGGAGGTGGATGCCGCCGTGGCGGAGCGCGTCGAGGAGCTGCGCTTGCTCTGGCGCAGCGCCCGCGAGCGATATGCCGCGCAGGTGGTGCAGCAAACCCTGGTGCCAGCGGCGCCGCCATTGTTCGGTTCTTACGAAGCACTGGTGCCGGCTTCGCCGCGGGCAGTCATTGAACGGTTGAATGGCGCCATCCGAGCCGCTGCCCGAGAGGAAGGCGTGCTGCTGCTCGATCTGGCCTGGCAGTCGGCTGCCTATGGCGACGGCCTGGCCGAGCCGGTGCGCTGGCACCAGGCCAAGCAGCTGATCAGCCCGACCCTGGCACCGCTATATGGCGAGCACTTTGCGCGTATCGCAGCGGCCACTGCCGGGCTGTCGCGCAAATGCCTGGTGCTGGATCTGGACAACACCCTATGGGGCGGTGTGATCGGTGATGACGGCATCGACGGTATCCAGCTCGGCCAGGGCAGCCCCAGCGGCGAGGCGTTTCTCGCCTTTCAGCGTTATGCCGCGCAATTGGCGCGCCGCGGGGTGATCCTTGCGGTGTGCAGCAAGAACGACCTGCACGTTGCCGAAGCAGCCTTTGAACATACCGAGATGGCCCTCAAGCGCAGCGATATCGCGGCCTTCGTCGCCAACTGGGAAGACAAGGCCGGCAACCTGCGGCGCATCGCGAGCATGCTCGACATCGGTCTGGATAGCTTGGTGTTCGTCGACGACAACCCCGCCGAGCGCGACATCGTGCGCCGCGAGCTGCCGGAAGTCGCCGTACCGGAACTGCCCGAGGATGTCGCCGACTACCCCGCGCGCATCGCCGCGGCGGGCTATTTCGAGGCCGTATCCTTTACCTCGGACGACGCCGAACGTGGCCGCAGCTATGCGCTGAATGCCGAACGCAAGGCCGCGCTGAACCAGGCCACGGACATGGAAGGCTACCTGCGCGGGCTGCAGATGGTGCTGCGCGTCAGCCGCATCGGCACCGCCGAGCTGGCCCGCGCCACCCAGCTGATCAACAAGACCAATCAGTTCAACCTCACCACCTGCCGCTATACCGAAGCCGAAGTCGAGCGCATGGCCAGCGATCCGCAAACCATCGCGTTGGCCCTGCGGCTGGAGGACAAGTTCGGCGATAACGGCCTGATCAGCGTGGTGCTGGCGCGACCGGATACAGCCATCGAGGCTGACGAACTGCTGATCGACAGCTGGCTGATGAGCTGCCGCGTGCTGGGGCGTGAAGTCGAGATGGCCGTGCTGGAGGTGCTGGCCGATGCGGCAGCAGCTGCCGGCTGGGTCGCACTGGTCGGCGAATACCGTCCCACCGAACGCAACGGCATGGTTGCCGAACACTATCCGCGGTTGGGCTTCGAGCAGCGCCCCGCCCCTGCCAACGCCCCTACCGATGCAAGTTTCTGGCGCTACGAACTGGCCTCGCGCACTCCCATCAACCATCACATCCAGGTGCAAGCATGAACGAAAAGGAAATTCTCCAGGCGCTGACCCAGGTCTTCCACGACGTGTTCGATGATGACGACATCGTCCTCACACCCGAAACCACCGCCGACGACATCGATGGCTGGGACAGCCAGACCCATGTGCTGCTGATCGTGGCCGCCGAGCAGCGCTTCGGCATCAAGTTCCGCACCGCCGAACTGGAATCGCTGAAGAACGTGGGCCACTTCGCCCAGTTGATCCAGACCAAACTCGGAGGGCGTTGAGTCATGGCCAGATCCGTCGATACATGCCCGGACGGCGTGGCCGCCGGGGCCGAAGCAGGCCAGCGGCGGATACGTGCCGGCTATCTGCTGGGAATGTTCGCCGGGCTGTTCGGGATGCTCGGCGGCTTTGCCGTCCTGCTCGCCTGGCTCAATCACACCGACAACCTGCCGCCACCGGCCTTCTCCAACAGCCTGTGTGTGGACGAAAAGCTGCATTTTCTGCGGCACAACCCCGTCGCCGATCCAAACCTGCTGATCGTCGGTTCTTCGGTCGCCTGGCGCCATGTCGATGGTGACGTGCTGATCGAGCAGACCCCGGGCTTGCGTCCGCTCAACGGTGCGTTCTGTGGCCTGCACGCCAATCAGTCGACCTATGTCGCCAACTGGCTGCTGGACCGCGAACCGAGCGTCCGCCAGGTGGTGATGATCGTCGATCCGCTGGACTTCGCCGGCTGCTGGAAAGTGCCGGATGCGGTGTTCGACCGCACTCACGCCGACCAGTACGTCTATCAGCAGGCCTCGCGCTGGGGCTACTACATGCGCTACTTCTCGCCGCGTTCGCTGCTGCGCAATGCGCAGACGGTCAAGGCGCAACGGGCCAACGAGATCGAATGGGACCCGCTGGTATTCACCCGCCATGGCGACGGGCCGCTGGAGCCGCAGGGTGATCGCGGCCTGTTCTACGACAAACCGGACGCGCTGGATGACAGCTGCTTTGTCGCCCTGGGCGAACTGTCGAAACGCCTGAAGAACGAGCAACGCCAGCTGCTGGTGGTTTCCACGCCCCTGCACCCGCAGTGGAAAGCCAAGATCGATGCCGACGGCAGCTTCCTCACCCGTTTCGACGCCAAGCTGAACGCCGCCATCGCCGGGCATGACGGGGCTCAGTATTGGAACGCCGATCGCGAATGGGTCGCTCCACCAGCGGCCTTCGTAGATGCCATCCACCTGCGCTGGTCAGCCGTGCAGGGCTTTTCCGTGGCGCTGGCCGAGCAACTGCGAGCGTGGGATCAGGCCAGACTCCAGAATTCCGTGCTCGCCGGCAACGATGCCTACGGCGAGCCATGATTCTCGGTAATGCTGGATAAGCGAGACCCTATACATGAGGTTCGGCCTTGCCCACCGAGTCGCATCATCATGCGCTCTATGGTATGGTCTGCCGCCTTATTCAGCTCTGACTGTTGAAAATCACTGACAGAATGAACGTTTTGACAATCTCTATCTGGCTGCCTACGCCGCCATAGCGCAACGCCCCCTCCCTTGAATCAGCCTACTGATAGCTGATTCGTCTTGCTGCGCCTGCAGCAATCCGACCATTCGAAAGAATCGTCACTCGATACCTACAACTCGACTCGACACACTCGGCACGCCACTGCGGCACGGTGCCGTTGCGTCCATTGCCTTGGATTTACTGATGCTGCAAACAATCAAGCAAAACTGGCTGACCAATATACGTGGCGACATTCTCGCCGGCCTCGTCGTGGCACTGGCTCTGATCCCGGAGGCCATCGCCTTTTCGATCATCGCCGGAGTTGATCCTAAGGTTGGCCTCTACGCCTCTTTCTGCATCGCTGTGGTTATCGCTTTCGTAGGGGGCGCCCGGGTATGATTTCGGCCGCCACAGGCGCTATGGCCCTGCTGATGGTCACACTGGTGAAGAACCACGGCCTCGAATATCTCCTTGCTGCCACCTTGCTGTGTGGCGTGCTGCAGATCTTTGCTGGCTACCTGAAACTCGGCTCGCTGATGCGATTCGTCTCACGCTCAGTGGTTACAGGCTTCGTCAATGCTCTGGCAATCCTGATCTTCATGGCGCAGCTGCCCGAACTGACGAACGTCACCTGGCACGTCTATGCAATGACAGCCGCAGGCCTAGGGATCATCTATCTCTTTCCGTATCTCCCGAAGATTGGAAAGCTCATCCCATCGCCCCTGGTATGCATCATCGTGCTGACGGCTGTTGCCATTGCAGTTGGATTGGATATTCGGACTGTAGGTGATATGGGGCAATTGCCCGATACGCTGCCAGTCTTTCTCTGGCCAGACGTGCCGCTGACGTTCGAGACGCTGGTAATCATCTTCGTACTCGGCAGCCCTGGCCGTCGTTGGACTACTAGAGTCGATGATGACCGCGACCATTGTGGACGACTTGACCGACACACCCAGCAATAAGAACCGTGAGTGCAAGGGTCAAGGTGTGGCTAACATCGCGTCCGGTCTGATCGGCGGTATGGCTGGTTGCGCGATGATTGGTCAGTCCATCATCAATGTTAAGTCCGGTGGACGTACTCGCCTTTCCTCCTTGGCTGCGGGCGTTTTCCTTTTGCTGATGGTGGTCTTCCTCGGTGATTGGCTGAAGCAAATTCCAATGGCCGCGCTCGTGGCAGTGATGATCATGGTCTCGATCGGTACCTTCAGCTGGGACTCGTTACGCAATCTGAAGAAACACCCATTGTCGACCAACATTGTCATGGTCGTAACCGTGGTGGTCGTGGTCGCAACCCACAACCTGGCCTACGGCGTACTCGCCGGCGTATTGCTAGCGCGATGTTCTTCGCCAACAAGGTTGGCCATTACATGGATATCGCTTCGTCTTTGGACGAGGCAGGTGAACATCGAAGCTATACCGTCATCGGGCAGGTGTTCTTCAGCTCCGCTGACAAGTTCATCGCTGCATTCGATTTCAAGGAAGCAGTAGACAAGGTAACCATTGATCTGAGCCGTGCTCACTTCTGGGATATCACCGCAGTTGCCGCGCTGGACAAGGTAGTCATCAAGTTCCGCCGTGAGGGGACCGAGGTTGAGGTGCTGGGACTCAACGAAGCGAGCGCCACTATCGTTGACCGCTTTGGCGTGCACGATAAGCCGGACGCCATTGATCAACTAATGGGCCACTAAAAGGAGAACAACAATGACCAATGTAATCGCCTGCATCGACGGTTCCGCTTCGGCTCCAGCGGTTTGCGACTATGCAGCCTGGGCCAGTCGGAGTTTGCAAGCTCCGCTGACCTTTCTGCACGTATTAGATCAACAACAATATCCGGTTGCAGCGAACCTGAGCGGCAATATCGGACTCGGCAGCCGCGAGCATCTCCTCGATGAACTTGCCTCTCTGGATGAACAGCGCAGCAAATTGGCGCTTGAACAAGGGCGAATCATGCTAGCGAACGCCAAAGAGCGCGCGATTGGAAACGGTGTTACCTCACCGGAATCCAAGCAGCGCCACGGCGAGTTGTTGGAAAGCCTCCAGGCATTGGAAGACGAGATACGGTTGCTGGTCATCGGCCGTCAGGGCGAATCCAGCGGTAGTCTGAGTCAGCACGTCGGAAGCCAGCTGGAAAGCGTGATTCGAATCATGCATCGGCCAGTTCTCGTTACTCCGACAGCATTCAAGGAGCCCAAAAGCGCGTTGGTGGCCTTCGATGGCAGCGCTACCACGCGAAAAGGCGTGGAGATGCTGGCGTCCAGCCTCTGTTCAGGGGGCTGCCAGTCCACATTGTTATGGTCGGATCGGAAAACGAAGAATCGGTATCGCAGCTTGGCTGGGCACAAAAAGCCCTGCTCGACTCAGGGTTCACCGTTCATACCGCGATCCGTAGCGGTGAAGTTGAGCCCACCCTGCATGCCTATCAGAACGAGCATGCCATCGACCTACTTGTGATGGGCGCCTACGGTCATTCCCGTATTCGCCAGTTCCTGGTCGGTAGCACCACAACAAGTATGTTGCGTTCCACCACAAGTCCGCTGCTCCTGCTGCGCTGATTGGTTATGGATAAACCGCTGGATCTCGCCTATTTCAAAGCGCTGCTGGATCGAAAGGCGGCCGAGCTGGAGCGCCTGTTGGAAGGTGCCGAAGCACGGTCGCAATCGGTGGAGCTTGATCAGAGCAAAGTAGGTCGTATTTCGAGAATGGATGCACTCCAACAGCAAGCGATGAACGATGCCATCCGCAGCCGCACGAAGCAGGAACGGGTGCGGCTGCAACTGGCGCTAAAACGCTGGCATGAGGGTGAGTATGGCTGGTGCGCTCAGTGCGGTGAGCCTATTGCTCCGGGCCGCCTGGAGTTCGACCCGGCTGCATCCCTATGTATTAGTTGTGCCAGTCTCGGTGAGTCAGGTTGAAATCTCCGATTCGTCACTCCCATTAATTGAGAATTTGAATGTCGATAGGCAAGAAAAAAGGATCCACTAAAACGCGAAGAACCCACGTCTGGCTGTGGGTGGTGCTGTTCCTAGTAATTTTCGCCATATTTCAAATCCGTACCAAGCATCTTGATGACCGGTTGTATTTTTGGGTAAAGACCTACTGGCACACCGACGACTGGAATGAGAGCTCAGTATGGCTGCCGGCTTATCAGGTCGAGCTGGATGCTAAGCCGGTTCCTGGTGTAGAGAACAACCTTTCCGGACTGACCTTCGACCCTGACCAGAATCTGTTGTGGGCAGTTACCAACGGACCTAATGAACTGCTGACTCTAAGTCGCGAAGGCGATTTGCTGAGACGCTACAGCCTGGACGGGTTCCATGATGTAGAGGCGGTGTCCTACGTTGGTAACGGCCAGCTGGCAATCGCTGAGGAGCGTCGTCAGAGTCTGGTCATCGTGGATGTGCCCTTGGAAGATAATGGCGAGCTTTCTTCAAATCGCTCGATAAGCCGCGAGAAGTATCCAGCTCTCACCTTGGCGCTGGGCAACCAGGACAACAAAAGTCTTGAGGGGCTTGCGTACGATCTGAAACGAGACCGTTTATTTCTCACGCGGGAGCGTGACCCCCGCCAGCTGCTGGAGGTGAGCGGACTACGTGCAAGTCTTGAAGGCGGCCTTTCCCTTCATGTGCGCGACATGTCGGACTTGGTAAATAGCAAGATTTTCGCGACTGACTTATCTTCGGTCGTGTTCGATCAACGAAGCGGTCATCTACTCCTACTCAGCGACGAGTCGAAGCTGCTGATTGAAATGACGGATGTGGGGAAAGTCGTGAGTTTTCGCTCCTTGGCCACCGGTTTTGCTGGGTTGCAGAAAGGTATTCCCCAGGCAGAGGGTGTAACGACCGACACGGACGGCTATTTATACATCGTCAGCGAACCAAATCTGTTTTACCGATTCACACGGGCGCAAGATTGACTTATAGGAGTAACTCCTCATCGCTGGGCGTTTCTCAACGCTCTTACAAGCTGACAGATTCTATGATTTACAATGGAAGGCAAATCTACCGTTTGGTGGGATTTGATCTGACCTTCGCTTTGGCCGATATCATCCATTGCAAAAACTCGTATCAGCCACTCGCCTAGTTGCACCGCACCACCCACAACTGATCCAGCTTGGTCGTGAAACTTTGGCTCATCATCTCCCGTCGCGTGCTCCAGTCCGGCGCGGTGGTTACGCGGCCGGGCCGGAGGGTGTTGCGGCCCCACTTGGCGTTGATTGCATCGAGCACGCCCATAACCCGCTCCGACGCAGCGGACTGGGTTTGAGCGAATAGATCGTCGGTGTACTCGCCACGCTGGCACAGATCCATTAGCAGGACCTCGGCCTTGCTGAACGAAAAGCCCTCGCGATAGATGTGCTCCAAACCGGCGATCGCCGCCCGGGTGATGTATCGGGTGTCGTCGGTGGGATACGGCAGCTCACACACCACGCCTTTTGCGAACTTGGGCTCGTCGGGATTGAACATGCCGGTACGGATGCTGATTCGGACACGCTTGCACAGTGACTGCTGTGCCCTCAGCTTCTCGCTGGCCCGGGCGGCGTACGCCGCCACTGCCTCCTTGATCGGCTCCAGCTCGCGCAAGCGCTTGCCGAACATCCGCGAGCAGCAGATTTCTTGTTTGGGTGACGCGACCCCGGACTGATTCTCCAGCTTGCCTTTGACCTGGAGCAGCTTCGAACCCATTAAGCTGGCCTGTATCGCTCCGCAAGGTCTCGCCACACCACTACGTGGACCATGCCGAACTCTTATGTCTGGGAGAATTTCCAGGTGGCAGCCAATGGAAATGGTGGATTACCCAGCCGCCAGGCGCTGCCCGCTTTTTGGCGTAGATTCGACTTATCACTAGCGTCCGCTATTGGCCGATAGCTGCCGCTCTCGAATCGCAGCTATCAATCCAATGCTGCTGGTCGCATCAGGCAAACCGGCCCTGAGCGACCCAAAGGAGGCCCACGCCTGAACCGTTTACGATTGCCTGCCCTAGCTAGCAGTGCACTACGTCCACAGGGCAGCCAAGCATCGCTTTCGTGCCGGTTCGTTGGGTCACTCCAGTCTTTCTGATGATTCAATGTTTTCGCTTGGCGGGCCCATTGCAGCTGCACCACAGGATCAGGGGCGTATCAAAGTTGTGCTGCGCTACGCAGCGGGGCTTGAACAGGAAATTTCCATTTCAATTCCCTATTTCGCGCCTTGGCCGTTCCCGATACTGGCCCCGCACGCTAATCCCTGCGGGCATCATCAAAAAAGGAGATGGCCATGAGCCAGAAAAGCGACCAAGACAACCACGCTAACCAGCTGAACCCGAACAATGACGCCTACTGGGAGTCCCGAGGGTACGATGATCGCCCTGAGGATTGGGATGATCGAATCTGAGCAATCGGAATTGAAGGCGCCTGAGTGGCGCCTTCAATTTTCAATAGGCTTGCCCATAAGATCGCGCGCGGTTCGATACTCCGTCGCATACACGTCCATCACCGAAGTCACCAGCTCCCTCGGCCATCCAGCGCGCTGCAAATCTCGAATGATGACCGACATTGTCTCCGCGAAGCGAAGCATGCAGGCCCCCTCCCAATAAGCAGGTATGACGTCAGCTGGGAGGTCATTCCTTTCCTTGATGTGAAAATCAAAACATACCGTCACGAGGTCATGGAGCATTTGAAAGGAAGGTCGTCCTCCTTTGTGCTGAACCCAATTCCGAAGCAAGCGGATTCGTGATTCAGCCTCCATGCCGTCATGTGCAGCCCAAAGCTTTCCGAGGTGGGTGACAGGCCCTGGTCTTTTCTTTGTTGAGCCTGCAAGGGCTGCTAATTTCTCAAGTGCAGTCTGCATTGGGTTTGACCATGACTGAGTGATTGGGCACCAGTTCGGTATTGCCCAGGCTGCACAAATGACATTCTGCGTGCCCTCCTGTACCTCGACCTCCCAGCTGGCCACCTGCGACTCTGCGGTAAGCCACGCGGCCAGCCTGAGCAGCGCCGCTAGGGCGTCAGCTGCCATCAGTTGAGCGAGAGGTTTGCTGTGAGCAAGCTCGTCATCGGCCAGCATCGCAAGCTGGTCTGAAAATGATTGGCGGCTTACTGGACATCCCAGCTGAGCGACCACCTCAGACGAGTCGTACGCTTTGAGCCGGTCGCGCACATTAGGCAAAGAGCGAATCACTTGCCCACTGAGATCTGAGAGTGCGTAAAGCTTGTCCTTCCAATAATTCAGAACTGCGGGGTTCGAGCACCCCAATTCCAGGATGCCAAGCCAGCTTGTGATGGTAGGAACGCTAAAACCCATTTCAATCTGAGCTTTAGTGAGCTCAGCTGACTGTCGAGGAAAAGGGAGAGCCCGGATGAACTTTTCTTGTGCTCTGATCGAGCATTTCTCTGCCTCTTTCGATAGGTGCTTGAGCGCTGTTTTGCTCGTCGGGAGGCCCTTGCGTAACCCTCTGGTCGCCTCCCACATAGAGCGGAGATTAACGTCTAACAAAGCGTACACTTTGTCTACAGAAGGCAGTAGTAAGGCTTCACGGATGCATACCTGCTTGTCACCAAATGTTGATAGGTATGCTGATATCTCGTTCTGGTCGAGCAGGTTGCTGCTTTCTTGTGTCCCAACGTTCGAATCCATTCGTTTGAACCTCCTAAGCGCTCAATTGGCGCGAAGCTTAGCCTTCTTGATCGAGGCGAGCGTTCCGTGCTGATAGCAGTAAGTGTTAACCCAGCATGTCCTGGATCATACTGAATGCAGCAAGAGGAGCGAGCAACCATGTCTGACCTAATCAAGCAGGCCTGCGAGCACTGGCGTTACGTAGCCCCGTTGCTGAGCAAGCCAACGAACGAGGACGACTATGATGCCCTGGTCGAGGCCTTGGATGAGTTGCTGGGCTTGGTGGGCGAGGATGAGGATCACCCTTTGGCTGGACTCGCATCGCGTGTCGGGGACATGATTGAAGCCTACGACGAGCATCGTCGACCGTTGCCGAAAGCAGGCGGGGTAGAAGTGCTGCGTTACCTGATGAGGGAGCATGGCCTGCGTCAGGGAGACCTACCAGAGGTCGCTACCCAGTCAGTCATTTCCGAGGTGCTTGCAGGTAAGCGCCAATTGAATGTGCACCACATCCGGGCGCTTTCGGATCGTTTTCGTGTTTCTGCAGACGTCTTTTTGTAAGACCCTGATAGGGAAAGGGCCGCTAATGCGACCCTCCCATGTAACCTGACCGGTTATTGCAGCCAGCTTTCGACCTTCTCGGAACCGTACTGCTCTTTCCAAGCCTTTAGCACCTTGTGGTTGCCTCCTTTGGTCTCGACAACCTCGCCAGTTTCCGGATTCTTGTAGCGTTTCAGCGTGCGCTCACGACGTGGGCCTTTTACAGGCGCCTCAGCAAATTTTCCGGCCTTTGGATCGAGCACGGCGATCACGTTACGCAAGGAGTAGCCATAGTCAGCCAAGAGATTGCGCAGCTTGGTTTCAAATTCAATTTCTTTTTGCAGTTTTTCGTCGTTTTTGAGCGCTTCGAGACGAGCTGTTTGCTCGGCGATTTGGGCTTCGAGGGCTTTATATTCTGCGATGATCGACATGGTCAGTCCTACTTTTTGGAGATCAGTTTTTACTGCATTCGCAGGCGCTAAGCAATGCGCGCAGGTTTCTCTAGCGCGGTTCCCTTTTGGCTTGAGAGTAGTCCTTCCCATCAACAGGTGGGAAGAAACCAAATCTTCCCATATTCCGATTCTTCGAGAAATGGTAATAGGTCACGCTAGGGATCAGGGATACGTCAGGCTCTTGGTTATCGAAGATGATTATCTGCCGATCTTTGTAGTTTTCGGCAACATCGCTATAGAACGAATACACCATGTCTCCGGCAATCTTGTCAGCCTCGCTTTGCTCTTCGCCACGGTCTTGGTCGGCCTGTTTGTACGTGGTAAGAGGCGAGTCAAGTACTACAAAACCAGGGTGTCGACCCAGTGGGGCAAGTTGTTGCATGAGGCCAATGACAAACGACGAAAAGCCGATGGCGCGATAACCCTTACCGAAGTGAGGTCTTCTCTTGCCAGCGATCACCAAGTCTCGTTTCTTCGTGTCGAACTCAGTTGACTTGTGGTTAGGAAAGTCCCAGCGCGCCAAGACATTTTCTACGGCTGCGGACAGCTGTTTGAGTTCGCTCTCGAAGTCTGGAATTGCGTAATCATCTTGCTTCTCATCGAGCTTTCCTTTGAGTAGATCCAGCTCATGGGCAAGCTCGTCGAAGGAGCTGGCTTTATGTCGGAGTGCCAGGATTTTTCGCTTCAGCTCGTTGCAGTTATCTCTAATACCATTCACTGAGTCCAGCACATCAGTAAAGGACATTGAAAGTTTCTGTTCAATATTGAAAAGAATATCCTTCAGGCTGTTGATTGAGATTTGTTCAGCAGAAATCGTATTGCCTAGGTCTGCGAGCGCAACTGACAGCTCATTCAGGTGGAAGTAAATTTTTGCACTTTCGGCCTCTACAGCAGGCAGGATGTCTGTAGGAGAGTTCTCTAAGTGGTCATGGAGGACTTTGCTGCCACAGGTTGGACATAGAACTTCCTCGTATAGCTCAAGCAGGCCAGAGGCCTCGCTTATGCCCAGAAGGCGCTCCGCATCTGAGCGATATTTACCTTGCAGTGCGACAAGTCTATCCATCAATCCTTGGTTTTCCGCAAGAGATTCAACTGCCGCCGAGAGATTGATCGATATTGATTGCTTGAAGTTTAACAGATGGTCACTTTCAGAGATCAGAGCGTTCAGCTCCCGCTCCCTTAGTTCGAGGAGAGTTTCTTGTGCTTCCAGATTCTCTTCAAGTTCGTCGATCTCGGTCTCCAGTAGCACCTTTCCTGCAGGGTAAAGTCGCTCCAGCAAGTACTCTACGGTGGAGATCTTCTGTTTCAGGGTGGATTTGGATGCCAAGTCTTTCTTGATCGACGCAACCTCGGAGTCATCTACCCCGGTTAGTAAAGTGCGCAGCAGCGATAGTTCTGTTGTGGCTTCTTTATTCTGCCCCGTTCCGAGGGGCGAGTATTCAGCCACAATCCTGGTTTCATCGATAACGAACACTTTCTCTAGGTTTCGCAGAGAAAGCGAGGTGGTGGTTAACTTTTCCTTTCCTTGGAGAAGCTTCTTGTCACTTAAGGAAATCTTGTCCAAGAAGTAGTTCGATAAATTGTTGAGGTTGCCAAATTGATGC